>JAOPVO010000021.1 GCA_025966155.1 Pseudonocardiales bacterium | reverse complement strand
GCCGCGCCGGCGGAGGGCGCGGAGTCTGGTGCGGCGTCGACCGCTCGGTGGCGGCCGCTCGCCGTGACCGGTGCCGCCGTCGCCGTGAACGCTGCTGCCCCTGGCGCGGTCGCCGCGGGTGCGGTGCCCGCAGAGGCAGCTCGGCGCACGATCAGTTCGGGGGAGGCGGTTGCGGCGACGGCCGGCCGTGGTCCCGACGCGTTCGTGGGCGGCCGAATCCCCGACGACCCGGCCCCGGTCGCGCGGGAGGAGGTTTCCGGACGAAGTGCCGACGCAGTCGTTAGCGCCCTGCGCAATGGCCGCACCGAGGAGTCGTCGGAGGCGAGTGCCCTTGGCGTCGACCTAGCCCCAATGACATCGGTGACCGACGCTGAGTCGCCGCCGCCGGCGTTCGCGAAAGCCGGGTTGAAGGGCGGCGCGCCAGCCAAGGCACCCATGGACCGGCGCAACGGCGTGGCCAGGGCGGACCGCTCGGCCGCTGCGCTCTCAGCCGGTGCAGTCCAGGGCGGCGCGGTCGAGGGCGCAACTGTTGCTGGCTCCGAGGCGACTGAGGTGCTGTCTCCGGGCGGGGCGACGACCTGGGCCGGCGCCGAGGTAGGCGTCCTGCGAACGATTGAGACCGAATCCGGGCGGACTGCCGGAACACCCGACGAGGTCGCTTCGGCGGTCGGCCCGGACGCCATCGGTGCCACCGGCGCCGTCCGGGGTGTCGGCGCCGCGGTTGGCGGCGCAGTAGGCACCGGCGCAGTGGTCACCGGCGCAGTAGGCACCGGCGCAGTAGGCACCGGCGCAGTGAGCACCAGTGCTGCCGGTGGAGCGGCGGCGCGGCGGTCGGGCGGACTGGCGCTGGGTCGAGCGGGCGCGACAGCCGGATCGGCGCGCGACGGGAGCGCGTGGCGCTGGACCCGGTACCGCAATCCCCGAGCCCACATCGGGGCCGGGGACCGCGCGGCCGACGGAGCCCCGCTCGCTGCTGCAACGGAGCGTCGTATGGATCCGTTGACGGCAGGGGTGCTGGTGGTCGATGTCGGCTGCGCATCAGGGGAGACGGGCACCGGCGCACCCAGTGGCACCGGCTGCGCCACACCGTCTCCCGTCGACTGCCCCGGCGGTGAACCAGCCGATGCGGGGTCGGGCCGTCGGGGCGCAGTCAGCCGCGCCCGGTCCTGCTGCATGAGCAGACCGCCTGCGGCAACTACTTCCGGGTGCCGGCCGACCTTGACCTCGGTCGGGGCCATCCGACGGATCGAGGCTGATGGCGACCAGGTCTGCTCGGTGGGCACACTGCTGGATGCCCGGCGAAGGCCTCTGAGCGGGAGCGACGCGGCCGTGCGTCGGACGGGCTGCGGGTCCAGGCCGGGTGTCGAAACCGGTCGCGCCGAGTGATCGGGCTCGGCCCACCAGCGCGGGGGACGCACGAGGTCGGCTAGGCCGTTCGCGGCCGGTCGCACCTGCGATCCGTGCCCGCCCGGCCCGGCAATCGAGCGTCGGACGGGTGTCGGCCGGTTTGTCCCCGCGGCGAACTGCACGGCGCCCGCGGCGACTGATCCCAGCCACGCCGGGCGCGGCTGGCCCAGCGGAGGACCGGGTCGCCGCCAACGCGCAGTGGCCAGCTGGCCCAGCGTCGAGGCGCCAGTGGCGCGCTGCAGCGACAGCGCAGCGGTGGGCGGCGCTGTCGGCGGATGCGGGGCGGCGGCGGTCATCGCACGCGGCTCAGGACGCGGGCTTCTTGGCGCGGAAGCCGTGGTGCGCCACTTCGAGCTCCTCCTCGAGCGCGCTGTCGGACATGCTGTCGAAGTCCGGGCCGCTCCAGCGGATGGGGAAGACCCCGTCGAACTCCCACGCCCGAAGGCGCTTGCCCTCGCCGCTGAGCGCCGTGACCGCACCCGTCGAGCGCTCCAGCTTGTTGCCATTGGCGGCGAAGCCCTCGCCCGAGGTCTTGTTCAGCCAATCGAAGAGCGCGTTGCTCTCTGTCACTCCGCGCCGGAAGATCAGGTGCGGCCAGGACATGCGCCCGGGCAGCACGTGCACGAAGCCGTTCTGGCCGCCCTCTTCGAGCTTCACCGTCTCGACACTCACGTTCAGCCCGCGGATCTCGCGGAAGACGCCGATCTCAACGCCATCTACCTCGAACAGGAAGCGCGCGCTGGTCGTCGGCTCGAGGCCCAGAGGATCTGTGTTAGCCACCGTCGCGCACCGCCTGCCATGCTCGCTCGTTGAATGACGCCACTGCCCGAACCATCCGGACCCGGTCCATGTGCTCCAGGTCCAGCAGCGCGTCCAGCGACCAATGGATGTGATAAGCCAGGTAGGCGATCTCCTGCCACAGCGCCTCGGTCGGGTAGCGCATCACCGAGGATCACCGACCGCCGTTGGGGATCTCCTCGACGCCGGCGCGGCTCGAAGGCTGATACGTGCGACCGGAAACGACAGCCGGCATGGACAGGGCCGATGTCTCGTCCTCGGGCTCGTCCCCGCCGGAGAATGCCGCCGCCGGCACGGCCGGACCCACATCCGCGACGGCCACAACCGGAACTGTGCCTGGCAGCGGCCCGCTGCGCTCCTGGGCCTCCAGCAGCGCCTCGTACTCGTCTTGACTGCCGAAATTGATGACGCCGTAGAAGTCCTGCAGGAACGCAAGATCGGCGGCGAACAGGCCCTCGATCTCATAGGTGGTGACTAGCTCGAGCGCACCGAGGCGCTCGACGACCCGCGCCAGGACCAGAACGGTCAGGCGCGGGTCATCCGGGCCCTGCACCGACGGATCGCGGAGCGGCTCAAGCTCATCGCGCGCCGTTGCCAGACGCATCGTGCCATTGCGGTGAACCTGCCCGTTCGCGTCGACGTACCCGCGCGGGAGAGTGAAGTCGTAGCGGGTCTGCAGGCTCACTTCACCCGCTCGATGCGCTCGCAGACGAGCGTGATGGTCTCCTTGACGGCGTCGTTGGAGTCGGTGCTCATCGCGTCCGTGGCGATCTTGCTCGGCCAGGCGTTGAAGAAGTTGAAGCGCCCGACCTCGGTGCCGACCGAGTCGTACATGACAACCGAGCCGTTCTTGCGGTTGCTGGTGCGGTCAGCGAGGGCGAAGCCCTTGGTGCGGATGTCGGTGAACCACTTCCATAGGCCGTCGCTGCCCACGTCCGAGGGCGCCATGCGGGTCAGCGAGAGGTCAGGCGACTTCGTCATCGACCCGCGGGTCTTCACCGACTGCATCTTCCCGCCGGCGCCGTTCTGCTGGATCGTCACGACGTCGATCTCGATGTCCAGGCCGGAGACGCCGGAGAGGGTGGCGATCGGGGCGCCATCCACCTCGAGGGCGAAGTTCTGGGCAACGATTGGGTCTTTGGAAATCAGATCATTCGGCATATCGGGGTCCTCGCTGAGTGTGTGGTCTGCGGGTCGATCGAACTACTGAGCGTGCGAACGTCGATGCGACGCTTAGCCGGCGATCTGCTTCTGCTGGCTGATGCGGAAGATCACGAACTCGGCGGGCTTGACCGGCGAGATGCCCACCTCCACGACGAGCTTGCCCTCGTCGATCGACTCCGGCGGGTTGGTCTCGGAGTCGCACTTGACGTAGAACGCCTGGTCCGCCGACGCGCCGAACAGCGCGCCCGCCGACCAGAGTCCGCGCAGGAAACCGGTGAGCGTGCGGCTGACGCCCTCCCAGAGGGTGGTGTCGTTCGGCTCGAACACCGCGTACTGGGTGCCCGACATGATCGTGGACTCGACCATGTTGAACAGGCGGCGGACGTTGATGTAGCGCCAGTCGCTGTCCGAGGCCAGGGTCCGGGCGCCCCAGATGCGGATGCCGCGGGTGCCGAACGGGCGGATGCAGTTGATGCCGATCGGGTTCAGGAGACCCTGCTCGTTCTGGGTGATGGCCAGCTCGACATCCAGGCAGCCGCGGATCGTGTCGTTGGCGGGGGCCTTCCAGACGCCGCGCGTCTCGTCCGTGCGGGCCCAGACGCCGGCGATGTGACCCGACGGCGGGACGTAGATCTCGGCATCGCCGTTAGTCGGCAATGGGTTCTCGATCTTGATCCAGGGGTAGTACAGCGTGGCGTAGGCCGAGTCGTACATGGCCGTGTCCGAGCGCCACTCCTTGATCTGCTGAACCGTCATCCCGGGCGGCGCGTCGAGGATGGCCATCCGGTTGCCGTTGAGTTCGCAGTGGGTGATCAGGGAGGTCTGCACTGCCTTCCACAGGCCCAGGTCGACGGTGCCGTCGGGGCCGGTAGCGGCGGTGACCAGGTCCGGGATGACGACGATCGTGACGTCCTCGGCGACGGCGAGGCCGTTGATGCCGCGACGCGAGGACTCGGAGCCGGCGAACTTGCGGCCGGTGACGGGGACGGGCTTGGGCGCGGCCTTCTCCAGCGTGAAGCTGCCGGTCTTCATCAGCTCGAGCTGCGAGGCGAGATCGGCGTCCTTGGCCAGGTCCAGCGTGACCTTGATCTTGGTGGAGGTCTTGTTGATGACCGTCGCGGCGTTGGTGTCGCCGGCGCCCAGGGTCAGGCCGGGGAACGACTCGACCGCCTTGCCGCCCTCGACGATGGTGACGGTGAACGACGGCGCGTCGTCATCGCCGACCTCGTCGCTTGCCACCTGCACGGTGATGTCGGCGTCGGGCTCGACGCTCTCGATCTGCAGCGGCGATCCGAGCGAGCGGTCCGCGGCCGGGAGGGCCAGCTTGGCCGGCTCGCCGGCGGGCTCGGTGTTGGGCACGCGGCAGATGTAGGCGACGCTGCCGCCGTTCTGGAAGTAGCCGTATACCGAGATGGGCAGCATCGCGCCCGGGGTGAACGAGCCATACAGCGCCTCGAACTGCGACCAGCTGGTCACCAGCCGCGGGGCCAGGCCCTCAGGGTCGTTGGGATCGTCGTTCGGCGCCTTCTCGGTGAACCCCACGAACGCTGCCACAGCAGTGGGCGCAGCGGACAGAACCTTCTGCGACGAAGGAACTTCTTCGATGTAGACACCTGGTGCGGTATACGTCGGCATGCGAATCCACCCTGCTGTTATGGCCCCGTGAGTCGGTGATCGATTCGGAACCATATAAGGGTTCGATCCGGACAACAAGCACCTAACGGAGTGTTTTTGCTGTCCGGGGCGCCCGCTACTTCGAAAACCAAACATCAAATCTGGGTTAGCTCACGCGACTGTGGTCCTCACGGCGCCGGTGAACCCGATCTGCACCACTCCGCCGTACATGCACAGGCTCTGCGCCCCAGCAGCCAGCGCGGGCTTGCCGCCGATCATCGTCTGGGCCGCCGGCGGCACCCATGGGGCGGCAATCGCCGGCACGCACGGCATGGGCGTCAGCACCCCGAGCGCCGCTGCGGTCGCGGCAGCCACGACGGGATTGCTGAGCGACATGCACATGCCGAACGTCGGCAGGTTGGGCGGCTTGTTGTCCATGATCGTGGCCGCCGGCTTCCCCTCGATCATCACCGTCGAGGGGATGACGTTGAGCGGGCAGGGCGCGGCCCCGAACGAGCAGGTGGTGATCGCAGTGGCGACGACCGATGGCTTGCCCATTGCTGTCTCCCGGCTAGCGCTTGGAGTTCTTGACCGACGACGTGAGCTTCTCGCCGGTTGTCGTGACGAGGCACACCACGGACCGGTCGTCCTCGGACTCCCACCCGCGCGCCGATGGCAGCAGGTAGGTGAAGTACAACGAGGAATCGGTATACGGCACGCCGACGTAGTCCGCATAGCGCTGAGCGCAGGTGCTGTCGGCGAATGCCGTCAGAACGTCGGACCCCGGGTACTGCTCGTCCACCTTGGCGGTCCCATCCTCGGCGGTCGAGTACGGCACTACGGCGTACGCCTCCTGCGTGTGCTCGGCATCGCAGGGCAGCGCCCTCAGGGTGCTCAGCTCCGCCTTGACCTTCGCCGGGGGCGTGAAGCACTGGCCCACGGCGATGTCGAGCGTGGAGATGTCCTTGCCGGGCTTGTCGTCCCCGAACAACCCGCACCCCGACAGCAGCATGAGCGCCGCGGCGCCGGCGGCCCATGTGCCGGCCCGCGTTCGGCCACGGCGGTGCGGTGGGGGCACGGGCATCCTTCGTTGTGGTCGTCGGACATCGGGGTGCGGCGGATCGAAGATCGCCTGCGGCGCGCAGTCTATGCACCCGGGCGCCGCGCGCACCGGATTCAGGGGCAGCGGCGGTCGGTAGGCTGCCGGGTGCGATGAAGACATTCGAGGAGCTGTTCGACGAGCTGTCGGCCAAGGCCCGGGCCCGCCCCGCGGGCTCCGGCACTGTGGCCGCGCTCGACGCCGGGGTCCACGCCATCGGCAAGAAGGTGGTCGAGGAGGCCGCCGAGGTGTGGATGGCGGCCGAGTATCAGAGCGACGACGCCCTCGCCGAGGAGGCGAGCCAGCTCCTGTACCACCTTCAGGTGCTGCTGCTGGCCCGCGGGCTCAGCCTTGCCGACGTCTACCGCCATCTGTAGGCCGCCCCCGAGGCGGTCCCGCCGGTGACAGCTCCATCCCCCCGACCCGAAGGATCTTCAGTGCTGCGCATCGCGGTCCCGAACAAGGGCTCGCTGTCCGAGCCGGCCAGTCAGATGCTCGTGGAAGCCGGCTATCGCCAGCGCTCCGATCACCGCGAGCTGGTGCTTGCCGACGTCGACAACGACACCGAGTTCTTCTTCCTGCGCCCGCGCGACATCGCCATCTATGTCGGCTCCGGGCGCCTCGACGTCGGGATCACCGGCGAGGATCTGCTGATGGACTCCGGGGCCAAGGCCGATGTCCTGCTGCCGCTGGGCTTCGGCGGCTCGACCTTCCGCTTCGCGGGGCGCCCGGGCGGGCCGGCGGCGGTCGAGGATCTTGCCGGCCTCCGGATCGCCAGCGCCTATCCCGGGCTGGTGCAGACGTACCTGGGCCAGCGGGGCATCGAGGCATCGGTGATCCGTCTCGACGGCGCCGTCGAGACCGCGGTGCGCCTCGATGTCGCCGATGTGATCGCCGATGTCGTCGAGACGGGCACGACGCTGCGCAACGCCGGGCTGGAGGTCTTCGGCGAGCCGCTGCTGCGCTCCGAGGCGGTGCTGATCCGCGCAACCGGGGCCGAGCCCTCCGAGGCCGTGGAGCTGCTCCTGCGCCGCCTGCAGGGCGTCATCATCGCCGCGCGCTACGTCCTGATGGACTACGACGTGCGGGACGACCTCGTCGAGCGGGCCGTGGCGATCACGCCCGGGATCGAGTCCCCGACGGTGTCGCCGCTGCACCTGGCCGGATGGTCCGCGGTCCGCGCGATGGTGCCGCGCAAGGAGACCAACCGGATCATGGACGAGCTCTGGGCCGTCGGCGCCCGGGGGATCATCGTCACCGACATCAGCGCCTGCCGGCTCTAGACCATGGCGGCTCCGGAGGCGTCGGTCACGGCTCGCCCGGTGACAACCGCGCGATGGGTGCTGTCGATCGCCGCCGGCATCGTGCTGGTGTTCCTCGTGTTCGCGATCATGCTGCCGCCCTCGGCCACCATGGGCGCGCACGTGACCTTCCTCGACCGGCTGTCGATGTTCGGGCTGGGCGTTGCGGTTGCCGCGGTAGTCGCATGCCCGGCCTGGCCGCGGATGCGCGCCGATGACGCTGGTGTGCGGATGCGGGGATTCGTCGGCGGCTACCGCGAGGTCCCGTGGAGCCTGGTGCACGCGGTGGAGTTCCCGCCGACCGCGCGCTGGGCCCGCCTGGTGCTCGCCGACGACGAGGCGCTGACCCTGTACGCGGTGCAGCGCGCCGACGGGGCGGCGTCGGTCGAGGTCATGGACCGGCTGCGCGCACTGCACCGGGCCGCGCGCCGCTGACTGCAGGGCGGGCCAGGCGCGCTGGCTCGCTCTACAGCGGGGGCGGGACGCGCAGTTTCTCCCCAGGGCCCTCGCCGGGCTCGTCGGGGATGATCGACGCCTCGCGGAACGCCGCCTTGAGCCCCTCGAGGCCGTCGCGCAGCGGGCCGCGGTGCACCCCGAGGTCGGCTTGGGCGGCGGCGAACAGGCCGGCCAGCGCGTGGATGAGCCGCCGGGCCTCGTCCAGGTCCAGGTGCTGATCGCCGTCCTCGGCGAGGCCGAGCTTCTCGGCCGCGGAGCTCATCAACATGACCGCCGCCCGGGTGATGACCTCGATAGCGGGGATCTCGGCCAGGTCGCGGACGTCGGCAAAGCCGTCAGAGGGAGAGACGAAATCGGCATCTGCTGTGGAGTCGCTCACCCTGGTAGGCTTCCATGTACGACCGCCCCCGCTTCAGGCGGGGGTCTGCAAAGTGGGGACGTCGAGTCTCCCACCTGTTCGGTCCGGAATCCGCCCAGAGCAATCTGATCGGCCTCCGATACCGCCCAGGTCTGGTTCGCACTCGCCGTCCTCGGACGGCGGCCTGCGCACCCGTTCGGCTCCGGCCGGCGGGCTCGCGGACCGCCCCCGGTGTCGACGCGGGCGTGCCAGTCGACTCGACGGCCTTGCCTAGCGGCAGGGCCGTTTCGCTGTTTCGTGGGCCTTCGCGCCGTTCCTGGGCGCGGACTACCCGGCAGCGCGACGACGTTGAGATGGTCACACTGAAATACGACATGGGAGGCCCCATTAGCTCCGAACTGAGGATCAACGACCGGATTCGCGTCCCCGAGGTTCGCCTCGTTGGACCGGAGGGCGAGCAGGTCGGCATTGTGTCGATCGGCAAGGCCCTGGATCTGGCGGCGGAGTCGGATCTCGACCTCGTCGAGGTCGCGCCGATGGCGCGTCCGCCGGTGTGCAAGCTCATGGACTACGGCAAGTTCAAGTACGAGAACGCGCAGAAGGCCCGTGAGGCTCGCCGCAACCAGGCGATGACGGTCATCAAGGAAATGAAGCTCCGGCCCAAGATCGACCCGCACGACTACGAGACCAAGAAGGGTCACGTCGAGCGGTTCCTCAAGGCCGGGGACAAGGTCAAGATCACGATCATGTTCCGTGGACGCGAGCAGTCCCGCCCCGAACTTGGGTTCCGGCTGCTCCAGCGCCTCGCAGAGGACATCACCGAATTGGGCTACGTCGAGTCGTCGCCCAAGCAGGATGGCCGCAACATGATCATGGTTGTCGCACCGCATCGCGTGGTTAAGCCCGTGCGCCGCGGTTCGGATGACCATGGTTCCGATGGCCAGGACGACCTCGCGGCCGCCGGCCTCGCGGCCGCTGGTCTGGATGCCTCCGGCGCCGACATCTCCGGCGCCTCCAGCGCCGAAGCGGTCAGCGTCGAGGCAACTGATGCGCCTGCCCCGACTGAGGCCACTGCCGCCGTCGACTGACCGTCCCACCATCAATCAAAGCCAACGAGCGAAACAGGACCACCATGCCCAAGATGAAGACGCACAGCGGGATGAAGAAGCGCGTCAAGCGCACTGGCACCGGCAAGCTCATGACCGAGCGGGCCGGCAAGCGCCACCTTCTCGAGCGCAAGTCCTCGAAGCTGACCCGTCGCCTGAGCGGCACCGAGCAGCTCTCCAAGGCAGACACGCCGCGCGTCAAGAAGATGCTCGGCCTGTAGCTCGCCCGGCTTCGCGGCTCCTGGCCCGAGGCTCCTCCCTCTAGACGCATCGCGCCCGCCGGCTGGCGGCGCCTGAACAGCAAGGAATCCCCGTGGCACGCGTAAAGCGGGCGGTAAACGCCCATAAGAAGCGCCGCAGCACTCTCGAGGCTGCATCCGGTTACCGAGGCCAGCGTTCGCGCCTCTACCGGAAGGCGAAGGAGCAGCTGCTCCACTCCGCCACCTACCAGTACCGCGACCGCAAGAAGCGCAAGGGCGACTTCCGCCGGCTGTGGATCACCCGCATCAACGCGGCGGCGCGCGAGAACAACATCACGTACAACCGCCTCATCCAGGGCCTGCACCTGGCCGAGATCGAGGTTGACCGCAAGGTCCTCGCCGACCTCGCCGTCACCGACTCGGGCGCCTTCTCGACCCTCGTCGAGGCGGCCCGGGCCGCGCTGGTCGAAGCCGGTCAGACCACGCAGGGCGCAGCAGCGGCCTGAGCCAGCTGCACATGAGCATGACCACCGACGGAGCCGGTCGGGCCGATGGCCCGACCGGCTCCGTTGTGTTGCGTGCGGCCGGGCCGGGGACGGCTGCGCCAAGCCCAGCCGGGCTCGGGGCGCCGCTGTCGGCCCGTAATCACCGCTTAGTCGAGGCCCGGAAGCTGACCAAGTCCGCCGGTCGGCGGGCCGCGGGCCAGTTCCTGGCCGAGGGGGCGCAAGCGGTTCGCGAGGCGCTTGCGGCCCGATGCGTCACGGCGCTGTTCGTCACGGCCGACGCGGCCGCCCGGCACGTCGAGCTGGTGGACGCCGCCCGCGCCCTGGGCGCCCCGGTGGATCTCATCGACGATCGCACGGCGGCCGGGCTGTCCGACACTGTCGCCCCGCAGGGCCTGATCGCGCTGTGCCCGCGCCGCCCGGTCGATCTCTCCGAGGCCCTGCTGCGCGAGCCGACGCTGGTCGCGGCCATTGTCGAGGGCAATGACCCGGGCAACGCCGGGACCGTTCTGCGCACGGCTGACGCTGCTGGCGCCGGGGCGATGGTCTTCGCCGGGGTAGGCGTCGATCCCTACAACGGCAAGGCCGTGCGCGCTACGGCCGGCAGCTTGTTCCACCTGGACGTCGTCCTCGAGCCCAGCCCGCTGCACGTCATCGCCGCCGGCCGCTCGGCCGGGCTGCAGGTGCTGGCGACCACCGGCCAGGGCGAGATCGACCTCGATGACCTCATCGATGCGGGATCACTCGCCCGCCCCACCCTCTGGCTGTTCGGCAACGAGGCGCATGGGTTGCCCGATGAGGTCCTGCAGCACGCCGACGCCCGCGTCCGCATCCCGATCTACGGTGATGCGGAGAGTCTCAACCTGGCCATGGCGGCTGCGGTCTGCCTCTACGCGAGCGCCCGGGCACTGCGCCAGCCGGTCTGACTGGCGCACCGTCGCCCAGGTTGCGCCGGGCAATCCGAGTGGCGCGCGGTCACTACACTTTTGTGCGGTTCACGCGGGCCGGCGGAGCAAGACGCCGCCAGCGCAATGTCACAGACTGGAGATCGGCAGCGTATGTCCGGCGCAAACGACAGCTACGACCCCAAGCAGGTCTCTGCGCTCTCCCCGGAGTCCCTGGCCGAAGCCTCCGATGCGGCCCTCGCGGCCCTCGCCGCGGCGGCCGATCTTGAGGCTCTGCACGACGCCGAGGTCGCCCATATCGGGGATCGGTCGCCCCTTGCGCTGGCCCGGCGCGAGATGGGCGCGCTGCCGCCCTCGGCGCGATCCGACGCAGGCAAGCGGCTGAATCTGGCCCGCACTGCTGTCGCCGACGCCCATGCAGCCCGTGAGGCGGAGCTTCGAGCCGAGCGCGACGCGCGGGTCCTGGTCGAGGAGACCGTCGATGTCACCCTGCCGTGGGATCGCGCGCGCCTCGGCGCCCGGCATCCGCTGACCACGCTTCAGGAGCGGATCGCGGATGTATTTGTGGCTATGGGCTACGCCGTCGCCGAGGGCCCCGAGCTCGAGGCCGAGTGGTTCAACTTCGATGCCCTCAATATCGGCGTCGACCATCCGGCGCGCTCGATGATGGACACATTCTTCATCCAGGCCGCGGACGGCAGCCCCGATTCGGGCCTGGTCATGCGCACGCATACCTCGCCGGTCCAGGCCCGCACAATGCTCACGTCGACGCCGCCGATCTACGTCATCTGCCCCGGCCGCACGTACCGGACCGACGAGCTGGATGCCACGCATACCCCGGTCTTCCATCAGGTCGAGGGACTGGTGATCGACGAGGGCATAACGATGGGCCACCTGAAGGGGACCCTCGACCATTTCGCCCAGTCGATGTTCGGCACGGAGGTCGTGACCCGCCTGCGCCCGTCGTACTTCCCCTTCACCGAGCCGAGCGCCGAGGTCGATCTGCGCTGCTTCGTCTGCCACGGCGACTCGGTCGGGCACCCCGAGCGCCCGTGCCGCACCTGCTCCAGCGAGGGCTGGATCGAGTGGGGCGGCTGCGGGATGGTCAATCCGCGGGTGCTGATCGCCTGCGGCATCGACCCGGATCGCTATCAGGGCTTCGCCTTCGGAATGGGGATCGAGCGCACGATGATGTTCCGCAACAGCGCCGAGGACATGCGCGACATGGTCGAGGGCGATGTCCGGTTCACCCTCGCCTTCGGCATGGAGGCCTGAGATGCGCGCCCCCCTGAGCTGGCTCCGGGAGTACGTCGCCCTGCCCGAGGGCATCTCCGCGCGCGCCGTGGGCGATGCCCTCGTCCGGGTCGGCCTCGAGGTCGAGCGAGTCGAGTCCGCCGCCGACGGCCTGAGCGGCCCCATCGTGCTGGGCCGGGTGCTCGAGATCGAGGAGCTCGCCGAGTTCAAGAAGCCGATCCGGTTCTGCCTGGTCGACGTCGGCGAGGACGCCCCGCGCGGCATCGTCTGCGGCGCCCGGAACTTCGCCGTCGGCGACCTGATCGTCGCCTCCCTGCCCGGCGCGACGCTGCCCGGCGGGTTCGCCATCGCCGCCCGGAAGACCTACGGGCGGGTGTCCGACGGGATGATCTGCTCGGTGCGGGAGCTTGGCATGGGGGAGGACCACGACGGCATCCTCGTGCTGCCCGAGTCCGCCGGCGTCCCCGGCGACGATGCCGTCACCGCCCTCGGCCTGGACGATGCGGTGCTCGATATCGCGATCACCCCGGACCGCGGCTACTGCCTATCGATTCGCGGCCTGGCGCGCGAGGCCGCGGTATCCCTCGACGTCCAGTTCCTCGATGTCGCCTCGGTGTTCCCGCCCGAGCCGGCTCCGGGCGAGGGCTATTCCGTCCGCATCGAGGACGCGGCGCGCTGCCCGCTGTTCAGCGTCCGGGAGATCACCGGCCTGGACCCCGCGGCCACCAGCCCGGAGTGGATGGTGCGGCGCCTCGGCCAGGCCGGCATGCGGTCCATCTCCCTGGCGGTCGACGTGACGAACTACGTGATGCTCGAGACCGGCCAGCCGCTGCACGCCTTCGACCGGTCCAAGCTGTCCGGCACTCTCGTCGCGCGCCGTGCGGCGCCGGGGGAGGAGCTGTCGACCCTCGATGGATCGGCCCGCGCCCTGGATCCGGACGACACCGTCGTTGCCGACGACAGCGGCCCGGTGGCGCTGGCCGGAGTGATGGGCGGGGCGAGCACCGAGATCGACGCCGCGACCACGTCGATCGTGCTGGAGGCCGCCAGCTGGGAGGCCGCCGGCATCGGGCGCACAGTCCGCCGCCACAAGCTGCCGAGCGAGGC
Source organism: Pseudonocardiales bacterium (assembly GCA_025966155.1). Classification (GTDB taxonomy): domain Bacteria; phylum Actinomycetota; class Actinomycetes; order Mycobacteriales; family Jatrophihabitantaceae; genus RYN-150. The sequence goes on along the minus strand of JAOPVO010000021.1, from coordinate 13,097 downwards.
GGCCAAGCGGTTCGAGCGCGGCGTCGACCCGGCCATCGCCGGCCCGGCGCTGGAGCGCGCGGTCGATCTGCTCATCACCCTGGGCGGGGCGAGCGACGCGGGCGGGGCCACCGTCGCCGGCCCCGGCGTCCCTCGTCCCTCCATCAGCCTCGAGATCGCCCTGCCCTCGCGCGTCTCCGGCCTGGTTATCTCCGCCGAGGCCGTGGCCCAGTGCCTCGCCGCGGTGGGCTGCGAGACCCTCGAGCAGTTCGGCCCGGCGAGTGCCGGCCCGCACGCACCGGCTCCGGATGCCGTCGAGGTGGATCTCCTGCGCGTCGTCCCGCCGACTTGGCGCCCGGACCTCACCGATCCCGCCACGCTGGTCGAGGAGGTCATTCGACTGGTCGGCTACGACCAGGTGCCGCCCAGCCTGCCGACCCCGCCGCCCGGACGCGGACTCACCGGGCCGCAGCGCCTGCGCCGAACGGTTGGCCGCGCTCTGGCCGCCCAGGGCTACGTCGAGGTCCTCACCTACCCGTTCGTGGCCGCCTCGGCCGCCGATGACCTTGGCCTCGACGCGGACGATCCCCGGCGGCGCGTTGTCACCGTCGCGAACCCCCTCGCGGACACCGAGCCCGACCTGCGAGCCTCGCTCCTGCCGGGACTGCTCGCGACATTGTCGCGAAACCTCGGCCGCGGGGCCCGCGACACCGCACTCTTCGAGACCGGCCTGGTTTTCCTCGGGTCGACCGACGCGCCGACTGCCCCACGCCCATCGGTGCAGCAGCGCCCGAGTATCGAGGAGCTAGCCGCAATCGAGGCCGCGATCCCTGCTCAGCCCCGCCACGTCGCCACCGTCGCCGTCGGGTCGGCCGAGGCGCCCGGCTGGTGGGGCCCGGCCCGCCCCGTCACCTGGGCCGATGCCGTCGAATCGGCCCGGGCTGTTGCCCGTGCCGCCGGTGCCACCCTGCGCGTCGAGCCGGCCGCGGTTGCCCCGTGGCATCCGGGCCGCTGCGCGGCGCTGTCGCTCGACACCGCGCCCGACGCGGTGATCGGCTGGGCCGGCGAGCTGCACCCCGCAGTGCTGGAGAGATTGGGCCTGCCGCCGCGAACGGTGGCTATGGAGCTGGACCTCGACGCGCTCCCGGTGCCGCCGCCCGCGGTCGCGCCGGCGATCTCGCCGTTCCCGCCGGCTCTGCTCGACCTCGCGCTGGTCGTTGAGGACAGCGTCTCGGCTGAGGACGTCCGGTCCGCGCTGGCGGCCGGCGCCGGGCCGTTGCTGGAGTCGCTGCGGCTGTTCGATGTGTTCGTCGACGCCGAGCGACTGGGCGCGGGGCGGAAGTCCCTCGCGTTCGCGCTGCGCCTCCGGGCACCGGATCGCACGCTCACCGCAGAGGACGCGGCGGCGGTGCGCGATGGAGCGCTGGCCAAGGCGGCCGAGCTCACCGGAGCCGTGCTGCGCAGCTAGGGAAGCTGGGCCCCTTACGGGCGGTTGCGTTGGGTCAGGACCGGATCGATGCCGTCCCGCGATCGATCACGACGGTGCCGTCCTGCCGCTTGGTCTGGAAGCGGGCGTTCGGCCCGTAGGTCCAGATCGAGATGGTGAGGGTGTCACCGGGCCAGACCGGGCGGCTGAATCGCCCGGCCATCGACCGGAAGAGGTCCGGGTCGCCGCCGGCGATCGTGTTCAGCAGGGCGGCGGCCGGTGAACCCGTAGGTGCACATGCCGTGCAGGATCGGGGTATCGAAGCGGCCCTTGGCCGCGTATTTGGGATCGACGTGCAGGGGATTGCGGTCGCCGGTGAGCCGGTACAGCAGCGCCTGCGCCCGATCCGCGGTCGAGCACATCGGCGACCCGCGACACCGTCTGCACGGTCCCGGCGACGGGCACCGGCTGATGCAGCTCGAAGGCCTGCTCGTCGTGCACCATCCGCGCGTAGTTGACGTCGCCGAGGTGGATGCGCCCGCTGCGGGCCAGGACGCCGATCAGGCTCGGCAGGGCCCGCTGGGTGATGCCCTCGGATTTCTCGGTAGTGAACTGCAGCTGGTCGGTCGGGTGGTACTGAGGCACGGGACAAACCGTTCGCATGACCATTCTCTGTAGTGCATAATGATGGGATGATCACAGCAGCTGTAGCGGGCGCGAGCGGATACGCCGGGGGCGAGCTCCTGCGCATCCTGTCCGCGCACCCTGACATCGATGTCACTGTCGCCGCGGCTCACGGCAATGCCGGCGAGCGCATGAGCACGATCCATCCGCACCTTCGCACCCTGCACGATGTGGTGCTGGCCGCGACGACCCCTGAGGCCTTCGACGGTGTCGACGTCGTATTCCTCGCCCTGCCGCACGGGGCGTCCGGCGCCTTCGCCGCGCAACTGCCGGACTCGGTCCGGATCGTCGACCTCGGTGCCGACCATCGGCTGACGGACGCCGCGCTGTACGCGAAGTACTACAGCGGCGCCCACTACGGCGCGTGGACGTACGGCTTCCCGGAGCTCGCCGGCCAGCGGGCCAATATCGCCGCGAGCACGCGGGTCGCCAACACCGGCTGCTACGCCGTCGCCATCAGCGCGGCCCTCGCCCCGCTCATCGCCGCAGGCATCGCCGACCCGCAGGACGTCGTGGTCGTCGCCGCAAGCGGCACATCCGGCGCGGGCCGGTCGGCCAAGGTCAACCTGCTGGGAACCGAGGTGATGGGCGATCTGTCGGCCTACAAGGTCGGCGCCCACCAGCACGTGCCGGAGATACTTCAGGCCACCGGCGCGCAGACGCTGTCGATGACCCCGATCCTCGCGCCCATGCCGCGAGGCATCCTCGCCTCGGTGACGGCCCGCCCGCTGGGCGGCTCGGTCAGCGTCGACGATGTCCGGGCGGTGCTGGCGAAGGCCTACGACGACGAGCCATTCATCCACCTGCTGGCCGAGGGGGAGCAGCCGCATACCGCGGCGACCTACGGCTCGAACTCCATCCACCTTCAGGCCCACGTCGACATCAGCTCGGGGCGGATCATCGTCACGAGCGCCATCGACAACCTCGCCCGCGGCGCCGCGGCCCAGGCCGTGCAGAACGCCAACATCATGTTGGGGCTGAACGAGACCGCCGGTCTCGCCATCGACGGCGTCGCGCCGTGACCGCAGGTGTCACCGTCCCCGCCGGCTTCCGGGCCGCCGGTGTCGCGGCCGGCCTCAAATCCACCGGCGCCCCTGACCTCGCGCTCGTCGTCAACGAGGGCCCGTCCGATGCCGTCGCCGCGGTCTTCACCTCCAACCGCGTCAAGGCGGCGCCGGTGCTGTGGTCCCAGGAGGCCGCGTCCGACGGCCGGGCCCGCGCAGTTGTCCTGAACTCCGGCGGGGCCAATGCCTGCACCGGGCCGGACGGCTTCGCCGACACCCACCGCACCGCCGAGCGCGTCGCCGCGCTGCTCTCGCTGTCCGCCTCCGATGTGCTGGTCGCCTCGACCGGCCTGATCGGCGAGCGGCTGCCCATGGACAAGCTGCTGCCCGGCGTCGACGCCGCGGCCACGGCGCTGGCGCTGGATGGGGGAGCAGCAGCTGCCGAGGCGATCCGCACTACCGATTCGGTGGCCAAGACCGCATCGTTCACCCATCCCGACGGCTGGTCCGTGGGCGGCATGGCCAAGGGCGCGGGGATGCTGGCGCCTGGGCTCGCCACGATGCTGAGCGTGCTCACGACCGACGCCGTCGCCGACGCCGCGGGCCTCGACTCCGCACTGCGGGCGGCCGTGCGCGTCACTTACGACCGCGTCGATTCCGATGGCTGCATGTCGACCAACGACACCGTCCTGCTGATGTCCAGCGGATCCTCGGGTGTCGCGCCCACCAAGGCCGCTCTGGACGCGGCGGTGCTCGACGTCGCGGCGAGCCTCTGCGCGCAGCTCATCGCCGATGCGGAGGGGGCCACCAAGGAGGTGACCATCGTCGTTGCCGGCGCAGCCACTGAAGACGACGCCGTCGAGGTCGCGCGATCCATAGCACGCAACAATCTGCTGAAGTGCGCCCTGTTCGGCAACGACCCGAACTGGGGACGCGTGCTGGCCGCGATCGGCACCACCCGGGCTGCGTTCGAGCCCGACGACCTCGATGTGTCGATCAACGGCGTCATGGTCTGCCGCGGCGGGCTGCCGCACGCGTCCCGCGACCTCGTCGATCTGACGCCCCGGGCTGTGTCCATCGATGTCGACCTGCACGCGGGCCCCGAGTCGGCGACGGTGTGGACCAACGACTTGTCGCTGGCCTACGTCCATGAGAACTCGGCGTACTCCTCATGAAGTACCAGATCGTGGACGAGGCTGCCGCCAAGGGCGCGCTCGGCCAGGCCGGGGTCCTGGTCGACGCCCTCCCGTGGCTCGAGCGCTTCCACGGCAAGGTCGTCGTTGTGAAGTACGGCGGCAACGCCATGAGCGAGGAGCTGTCGCGCGCCTTCGCGCAGGACGTCGCCTTCCTGCGGTACGCCGGGCTCCGGCCCGTTGTCGTCCACGGCGGCGGACCGCAGATCACGGCGCACCTGGAGAAGTTGGGCATAGCCAGCGAATTCAAGGGCGGCTTCCGCGTGACCACGCCGGAGGCCATGACCATCGTCCGCATGGTGCTGGTCGGCCAGGTCAACGCCGAGCTCGTGAGCATGCTCAATGATCATGGCCCGTATGCCATGGGCCTCTCGGGCGAGGATGCGGGACTCCTCACGGCGCAGCGCCGGACGGCGACGGTCGATGGCGAGCAGGTCGATATCGGCCAGGTCGGCGACGTCAGCGCCGTCGAGCCCAGCTCGGTCCTGGATGTGCTCGATGCCGGCCGCATCCCTGTCATCGCCACCGTTGCGCGCGGCGAGGACGGCCTGACATACAACGTGAACGCCGATACCGCCGCGGCGGCTATCGCCGCCGCGCTGAACGCCGAGAAGCTGATCATGCTGACCGATGTCCCCGGCCTCTACGCCGACTGGCCGTCCACCGACCGCATCATCAGCGAGCTCACGGTCAGCGAGCTGGCCGAGCTCATCCCGTCGCTCGCGAGCGGGATGGTCCCGAAGATGGAGGCGTGCCTGCGCGCCGTGCAGGCCGGCGTCCCCAGGGCGCATGTGCTCAACGGGCGCGTGGCGCATTCGCTGCTGCTCGAGGTATTCACCGATGAGGGCATCGGGACGATGGTCGTCCCCGATCCCGGAACCACAGCCACGCACCGGAGCGAGGAGATGGCATGACCACCACACAGGAGCTCACCGAGCTCTGGAACGAGTACATGATGCCCAACTACGGCACGCCGCCGATCGGGCTCGCCAGCGGGTCCGGCGTGCGCGTGACCGATGTCGATGGCAAGCAGTACCTCGACTTCATCGCCGGTATCGCCACCTCGTCGCTGGGCCACAACCACCCGGCCATCGTCGCGGCGGTCTCGGCGCAGGTCGCCACCATCGCCCACACGTCCAATCTGGTCATGCAGGAGCCCGCGCTGCGGCTGGCCAAGCGGCTGGTGGATCTCGCCGGCGGCGGGGCCCGGGTGTTCTTCTCCAACGACGGCGCCACCGCCAACGAGGCCGCGCTCAAGCTCGTGCGCAAGCACGCACTGAAGCTCGACGCCGACAACCCCCGCACCGAGATCATCGCGGCGCATGGCGGGTTCCACGGCCGTACCCTCGGCGCCCTATCCATCACCGGCAACCCGGCCAAGCGGCTGCCGTTCGCCCCGCTGGTGCCGGGCGCGACGTTCATCCCGTACGGCGACATCGAGGCGCTCGAGGCCGCGGTCACCGAGCGCACCGCCGCGGTGTTCCTCGAGCCCGCACTGGGCGAGGGCGGCGTCGTGCCCGCGCCCGAGGGCTATCTCGCGGCGGCCCGGGCGGCCTGCAACCGGGTGGGCGCGCTGTTCGTCCTCGACGAGGTGCAGAGCGGCATCGGGCGCACCGGCCACTGGTTCGCCTTCCAGAAGGACGGCATCCGTCCGGATGTGCTGACCCTGGCCAAGGGCCTCGGCGGCGGCATGCCGATCGGCGCGGTACTGGCGTTCGGCGATGCCGGCACGCTGTTCGCGCCCGGCGACCACGGCAGCACCTTCGGGGGGAACCCGGTGTCGTCGTCGTCCGCGCTGGCGGTGCTCGACACCATTGCCGCCGATGGCCTCCTGGCGTCGGTGACGCGGGTAGGGGAGCATCTGGCGACTGCGCTGGGCGCGCTCTCGACAACGCCCGGCGGACTGGTCAGCGGCGTCCGCGGCTCGGGCCTCTGGCGGGCGCTTGTCCTCACCGGCCCGCACGCCGGCGCCATCGAGGTCGCCGCGCGCGCGCACGGCCTGCTGGTCAACGCCGTGCAGCCCGACGCGATCCGTCTCGCCCCGCCCTTGATCGTCACCGAGGACGAGGTCGACGAGGCCATCGCCTTGCTGGCGCTGGCGATCGCCGATGTTGCTGCGACACTGGCCGCGGCCGCGCCCGCCGGGGCGGGAGCCTGACATGCCCCGGCACTTCCTGCGGGACGACGATCTATCCCCGGCCGAGCAGCACGCCGTGCTCGACCTCGCCATCGCGATGAAGGCCGACCGACTCGCCCATCGCCCGCTCGAGGGCCCGCGCGCCGTCGCCGTCATCTTCGACAAGTCCTCGACCCGGACCCGGGTGTCCTTCAGCGTCGGGATCGCCGAGCTCGGCGGGTACCCGCTGGTCATCGACGGGCAGACCAGCCAGCTCGGGCGCGGGGAGCCGATAGCCGACACCGCGCGTGTGCTCGATCGCCAGGTCGCGGCCATCGTCTGGCGCACCCACGGCCAGGACCGGATCGAGGCGATGGCCGCGGCCAGCGCCGTGCCGGTCGTCAATGCGCTGACCGACGAATTCCACCCGTGCCAGATCCTGGCCGACCTGCAGACCGTGCGCGAGCACAAGGGCGATCTGCGCGGCCTCACCTTCGCCTACGTCGGCGACGGGGCCAACAACATGGCCAACTCGTACCTGCTGGGCTGCGCGACCGCCGGCATGCATGTGCGGATCGGCGGCCCCGAGGGATACCTGCCGGAACCGGCCATCGTCGCCGATGCCCAGCGCATCGCCGCGGCGACCGGCGGCTCGGTGCTGATTACCAGCGACCCAGCCGATGCGTTCAAGGAAGCCGATGTCATCGCCACTGACGCGTGGGTGTCGATGGGGATGGAAGGCGAGGCGCAGGACCGGGCGACGCCGTTCGTCCCCTGGAGCGTCACGGCCGAGGCGATGGCCCAGGCCGCGCCGGGCGCGATCTTCCTGCACTGCCTGCCTGCCTACCGGGGCAAGGAGGTCGCGGCCGAGGTCATCGACGGCCCGGCCAGCGTCGTCTGGGACGAGGCCGAGAACCGCCTGCACGCCCAGAAGGCGCTCCTCGCGTTCCTGATCGAGCAGTCCCTCATCGAGCCGTCCTCAATCAAGCAGTCGCGCGAGCCGTCCTGACATGGCTGCGCCGCGAACGGGGGAGCTGCAGAGCAAGGCCGCACGGCATGCCCGGATCCTGAGCACGCTGACCGAGCACGCCGTGCGGTCGCAGTTCCAGCTCGCGCAGCTGCTGGCCGACGACGGCATGCAGGTCACCCAAGCCACCCTCAGCCGCGATCTTGAGGAGCTGGGCGCGGTCAAGCTGCGCAGCGCCGATGGCGGCCAGCCGGTCTATCTGGTACCCGAGGACGGGGCGCCGCTGCACCTTCGGGCCGTGCACGATGCGCCGCCGCAGCGCCTCACCCGCCTGCTCGGCGAGCTGCTCGTGTCCGCCGAGGGCAGCGCCAATCTCGTCGTCCTGCGCACCCCGCCAGGCGCTGCGCAGTTCCTGGCCTCGGCGCTGGACCGGGCCGCGCTACCCGAGGTGCTGGGCACCATCGGCGGGGATGACACCATCCTCGTGGTGAGCCGCGACCCCAACGGCGGCGACGAGGTAGCCCGGCGATTCCTCGCACTGGCCCAACCGCGATTCGAGACCGAGCGCATCGAGCAAGAGGAGACACCACCGCAGTGAGCAAGGTCCTGACCTCCCTCCCCGTCGGCGAACGCGTCGGCATCGCCTTCTCCGGGGGGCTCGACACCTCGGTGGCGGTCGCCTGGATGCGCGCCAGGGGCGCGATCCCCTGCGCGTACACCGCCGACATCGGCCAGTACGACGAGCCGGACATCTCCGGGGTCCCGGCCCGGGCCATGCAGTACGGCGCAGAGCTCGCCCGCGCCGTCGACTGCCGCCTCGAGCTCGTCGAGGAGGGCCTGGCGGCGCTGGCCTGCGGCGCGTTCCACATCCGCTCGGCCGGGCGCGCCTACTTCAACACCACGCCGCTGGGCCGCGCGGTCACCGGCACGATGCTGGTACGCGCGATGCACTCCGACGACGTCCACATCTGGGGCGACGGGTCGACCTTCAAGGGCAACGACATCGAGCGCTTCTACCGGTACGGGCTGCTCACCAACCCGAGCCTGCGCATCTACAAGCCCTGGCTCGACGCGGACTTCGTCGGCGAGCTGGGCGGCCGCGCCGAGATGAGCGAGTGGCTGGTCGAGAACAAGCTGCCCTACCGCGACAGCACCGAGAGGGCCTACTCGACCGACGCGAACATCTGGGGCGCGACGCACGAGGCCAAGACCCTCGAGCACCTGGACGTCTCGCTCGAGACGATCGAGCCGATCATGGGCGTCCGATTCTGGGACCCGTCGGTCGCCATCGAGTCGGAGGACATCACCGTCCGCTTCGTGGGCGGCCGCCCGGTGCAGATCAATGGCGCCGACTTCGCCGACCCGGTCGCGCTGGTGAACGAGGCCAACGTGATCGGCGGCCGGCACGGGCTGGGCATGTCCGACCAGATCGAGAACCGCATCATCGAGGCCAAGTCGCGCGGCATCTACGAGGCGCCGGGCATGGCGCTGCTATGGATCGCCTACGAGCGGCTGCTGAACGCGATCCACAACGAGGACACCCTCGCCAACTATCACGCCGAGGGCCGCAAGCTCGGCCGGCTGCTGTACGAGGGGCGCTGGCTGGACCCCCAGTCGCTGATGCTGCGCGAGTCGATCCAGCGATGGGTCGCGTCCCTTGTCACCGGCGAGGTCACGCTGCGCCTGCGGCGGGGCGAGGACTACACCGTGATCGACACCCGTGGGCCGTCGCTCTCCTACCACCCCGACAAGCTGTCGATGGAGCGCACCGAGAATGCCGCGTTCGGCCCGGTCGACCGCATTGGACAGCTGACTATGCGCAACCTGGACATCGCCGACTCCCGCTCGAAGCTCGAGCAGTACGCCGCGAACTCCGCCACCCAGCTCAGCCGCACCTACCTGTTCGGCGCGCTCGAGGTCGCCGGGCTCGAGCAGGGCGGCGCGGAGCAGATCGCCGCGCGGTCGTCGACCGAGGGCCAGGCGGTCGCCGACGAGTCCGCACTGGACAGCGCCGCGATGGAGTCCGGCGTTGACTGAGATCGAGCCGACCCGCCTCTGGGGCGGCCGGTTCGCCGGCGGCCCGGCCGACGCCCTGGCCGCACTGTCCCTGTCGACGCATTTCGACTGGCGCTTAGCCCGCTATGACATCGCCGGTTCCCGCGCCCACGCCCGGGTGCTTCATGGCGCCGGGCTGCTGTCCGACGACGAGCTGGCCGGGATGCTCAGCGGCCTCGACGAGCTCGACGGCGACGTCGTGTCCGGCGCGTTCGCCGCTCAGCCGTCGGACGAGGACGTGCACACGGCGCTGGAACGCGGGCTGGTCGATCGCGTCGGCGCCGAGCTCGGCGGGCGCCTCCGGGCCGGGCGGTCCCGGAACGACCAGATCGCCACCTTGATCCGGATGTACCTGCGCGATGAGGCGCGGGTGCTGGCCCGCGAGGTCGGCGAGCTGATCCGCGCATTGTCGACGCAGGCCCGGACGCACTTGGGCGTCGCGATGCCGGGACGCACGCACCTTCAGCACGCGCAGCCGGTCCTGCTGTCCCATCACCTGCTGGCGCACTGCTGGGCTTTGTCGCGCGATGTCGACCGGCTGCGCGACTGGGATGCCCGGGCCGCCGTCAGCCCGTACGGGTCCGGCGCCCTGGCCGGGACCTCGCTGGGCCTCGACCCGGAGGCCGTCGCCGCCGATCTTGGGTTCACCTCCTCGGCCGCGAACTCCATCGACGCCACCGCCTCGCGCGATGTTGTCGCCGAGTTCTCGTTCATCGCTGCCATGACCGCAGTCGATCTGTCCCGCATTGCCGAGGAGGTCATCCTCTGGGCGACGAAGGAGTTCTCCTTCATCCGCCTCGACGATGCCTTCTCGACCGGATCGTCGATCATGCCGCAGAAGAAGAACCCGGACATCGCCGAGTTGGCTCGCGGCAAGGCCGGCCGGCTGATCGGCGACCACGCCGGGCTGCTGGCCACGCTGAAGGGCCTGCCGCTGGCGTACAACCGCGATCTCCAGGAGGACAAGGAGCCGGTCTTCGATGCGATCGACAACCTGCATCTGCTGCTGCCGGCCTTTTGGGGAATGATCGACACCGTCACCTTCGACGTCGAGCGACTGGCGTCGCTGGCTCCGCAGGGCTTCTCCCTGGCCACCGATATCGCGGAGTGGCTGGTCCGCCAGCGCGTCCCGTTCCGTGTTGCGCACGAGATCGCGGGGGAGTGCGTTCGGGTGTGCGAGGGGCGCGGAGTCGAGTTGTCCGACCTCTCCGACGCGGACTTCGCGGCGATCTCCCCGCACCTGACCGCCGGCGTGCGCGATGTGCTGACAGTCGAGGGCTCGCTGGCCTCGCGGTCCGCGCGCGGCGGCACCGCCCCCATCCGGGTGGCCGAGCAGATCGAGGAGCTCGCGACGGCGACGGCAGCCCAGCGGGATTGGGCCACCGCCCCGTCGACGGCTGGCGCCCGCTGACCCTCGACCCCGGCGCCGCCCGACGTGTGCTGGGCGGGTCGGCAGCAGATGTCGCGCCGGCCCTGCTCGGCGCGGTCCTGACCTCCCGCGCCGGGCCGTCCGACGCCGGTTCAGTGGCCGTTCGGATCACCGAGGTCGAGGCGTACGAAGGGGCCTTGGACCCGGCGTCGCACGCCTACCGCGGCCGAACCGCGCGCAACGCGGTGATGTTCGGCCCGCCGGGATTTCTCTACGTCTACTTCGTCTACGGCATGCACTGGTGCCTGAACGTCGTGTGCGGCGCGGAGGGCACCAGCACCGCGCTGCTGCTGCGCGCCGGGCAGATCATCGATGGCATCGAGCTCGCCCACGAGCGCCGTCCGTCGGCTCGCACAGACGCCGACCTCGCCCGGGGCCCGGCCCGGCTGGCGGCGGCGCTGGGCGCCACCGGGGCGCAGAACGGCATCGACCTGCTGGATCCGGCGTCGCCCCTGCATCTGCTGCTGCCCGATCAGCCCCCGGCCGACGTTGCGCGCGGTCCGCGGGTCGGGGTCAGTTCCGCTGCGGACGCTCCGTGGCGGTTCTGGCTGGCGGGGGATCGGACGGTGTCGCCGTACCGCCGCGCTCCACGAGCTCCTGCTCCTCCGGTGCCCCGAACCGGGCCAGCATGAGCGACGCCGCCAGGGTGACGACCACACCCCCGGCCGCCAGCCCCCAGCGCCCCGACTGAGGCCGATCGCCGAACAGCATCATGCCCAGCGCCGCGGAGACCGCAGTCTCGGTCGCCACCATGACGCAGGTGCCGACGACAACTGTGGTGCGCTGCAGCGTCATCGCCGACAGCGCCAGCCCGAGCAGCGCGCTGACGCCCAGCGCCCAGCTCGCTGGATCGCCGATCAGGCCCAGCGGCGTCCAGTCGCTGATCCCTCGAGCAGCCAAGGGGGGCACGGAGAAGCAGAGGCCGGACACGATTGCCAGCCAGACCCCGCTGCGGGCGCTCACCGGCAGTCGCAGCGCCAGCGCCGCCAGCAGGACCAGCACGGCAGCTGCGGAGAGCAGGCCGAGCCTGATCGCGAACTCCGCCTCCACCGTCTCGCCCTTGGGTGCGGACAGCGCCAGCAGCACCAGCCCGGCAATGACCCCCAGCAATGCGCCGCATTCGAGTCGGGTCAGGCGGTGCCCCAGCAGCCACACCGACAGCACCGCGGTCACGGCGAGCCCGGAGGCGCGCGCAGTCTGGACGACGAATACCGGCAGGGTCTGCAGGGCCAGCGCGGTGACGGCGAATCCCAGGGCGACCAGGGCCAGTGCTGCGAGGTAGAGCGGGCTGCGCAGCAATTGCGCCAGCGCGGAGCTGGCGAGCCCGCGCGCGGTCGGGACGCGCCGCACCGCGACGGACTGCATGACCGTCGCGCCGCCGGTGAAGACGGCGGCGCCGAGAACGGCCAGCAGGGCGGGATCCACGAGGGGTGAGTCTGCCGGTCGGCCCGCCCCATGGGTAGCCAGGCGCGCTGGTCGTCGATGGCCGCTTCGATTGACTCACAGCACGCACGTGACCACGCCGTGCGGCGGGATCGCCTGAGCGGCCCGAGGTCGTTACGATACGGCGCTGCATGACTCGTGCCCGGTATCTCGACCACATCCCAGAGCTCACCGGCCCCCTTGAGATAGAGGTGCTTCCATGGCGACGCTGCACACGCAGCGGCGGGCCGAGGTTGGCGACGACCGGAGAATCGGCGGTTCGCGCCGCCTGCTGTTGCTCACGGCCGCCGGCTACCTGACGATCCTTGTGGTGCTCACCGGCCTGGTGTCGTTCACCTACATACCGCAGCTCAGTTCCGGCGCGCCGCTCAATGGCCCGGCGATTCTCGACGGCTGGTTCCAGCGCGATTCGGGCTGGTATTGGGCGATTGCCGAGCGCGGCTACTTCTATAACCCGGGCCAGCAGTCCTCGATCGCGTTCTTCCCGAGCTATCCGCTCACGGTGCGGGGGCTGGGGAACCTCATCGGCGGGGACATGCAGCTGGCCGGCGCGATCGTGGCGGTCTCCGCGGCGATCGCGGCCGTGCTGCTGTTCGCCTTGTGGGTCAACGAGCGGCTGGCGCCGCGCAGCGCGGCTGTGGCCACCGCGCTGATGCTGCTGTACCCGTTCTCGTTCTTCCTCTACGGGCCCGTGTACGGCGACTCGCTGTTCATCCTTGCCGCCGTCGCGGCATTCGTCTCCCTCGATCGCGGCCACCCGCTGCTGGCGGCGCTGCTGGGCATCGCCGCCACGGCGGGCCG
>JAOPVO010000050.1 GCA_025966155.1 Pseudonocardiales bacterium | reverse complement strand
CGGATGCCGCCGTCAAGCTGGATCAGCGGGTCCTGCCGGCCGTGGATGACGAGCGTCGGAACCCGCAGCTGCCGCAGCGCCTCGGTGCGCGGGCCGGACGACCAGATCGCCAGCAACTGCCTCTGCGTCGCGTCCGGGTGGTAGGCGCGGTCATAGGACAAGCCGGCCTTGTGGGCCGCGCGCTCCTCGTCGAAGTGCTGCTTGCTGCCGACGACGCGGGAGGTCTGCACGGCGAGCGCGACCGCCTCCTCGCGGGTGGTAACCGGCCCCGACATGAGGTTGTTGAAGACGCCCTTGACCGGCTGGCCGTTGTCCGGCTCCCCTGGCGAGGACATGATCGAGGTCAGCGAGGCCACCCGGCGCGGGTGCTCGATCGCCATGGTCTGGACGAGCATCCCGCCCATCGAAGTGCCGACGATGTGCGCGCGCTGGATGTTCAGGTGGTCCAGCACGCCGATGCCGTCGGCGGCCATGTCCGACAGCGAATACGGCGCCGCCACCTTGGTGCCCGCGCGCATCGAGGCGAAGCCGGCGTTCATGTCGTACGGGGCGTCGTCGAACCAGGTCGACTTGCCGGTGTCGCGGTTGTCGTACCGCACCACGTGATAGCCGCGGGCGACGAAAAGGTCCATGAGGCCCTCATCGAAGCTGGTCATCTGCGCCCCGAGCCCGCTCACCAGCAGGATCGTCGGATGCGCGGGGTCGCCCGCGGTGTCATAAAAAATGTCGATGCCATTGCTCCGGGCGATGGGCATGATGGGCTCCTCGAACGACGGTGGTCAGGGTCCGGTCTGCAGTGTCCTCCGCCGCAGTTGGTCGAACAAGGGATGACGCCCACTGGAGCCCCGTCCAAGCGTCGTCAGGCGGTGCGTCAGCAAGCAGGGCGAGGGTAAGTCGCGCGTCGGTAAACTGCCCTCTAGCGAGCCGCCCCTCACCCGGGCACACCGAACCCAGGCCCACCGAACCTCGACAGACAGCGAGCCGGATTCCGCATGTCCCGCACCGAGAGCGACGCGACCGAGCCCGGCGTCAATGTGGTTCGCGGCCTCGCCGTCGCACTGGCCGTGTACATGATGGCGACGTTCCACCGGACGTCCCTGGGTGTGGCGGGCCTCGAGGCCAAGGACCGATTCGGCATCTCCCCGGCGCAGCTGTCCGTCTTCATCTTCGTGCAGATCGGGGTCTACGCCTCGATGCAGATCCCTGTCGGCATCCTGGTCGACAAGTTCGGCCCGCGGCGACTGCTGTTCTCGTCCGCGGTCATCATGGGCGTCGCGCAACTGGCGTTCGCCGTCGTGCCCAACTACCCGATGGCCCTGCTCGCCCGCGGGCTGCTCGGCGTCGGGGACGCATTGACGTTCGTCAGCGTGCTGCGGTTCGCCGCCGAGCACGTCCCGCCGCGCCGCTACCCGATGATCGTGGCCATCACCGGAACGCTGGGGTCGGTCGGCAATATCGCCGCGACGGTCCCGCTGACGATCGCGCTGCACCACATCGGCTGGGCGCCGACCTTCGCCGGCGCGGCAACGCTGTCGCTGCTGGTGGCGGTGCTGGTGTGGTTCGTGGCTCCGCGCGACGGCTCCGGGCTCGGGCGGACCAAGCGGTCCCGCCAGGAGATCGCGGCCGGGCTGCGGCGTGTCGGCGGCGGCGTGGCCTCGGCGTGGTCGGTGCCGGGCACGAAGCTCGGCTTCTGGATCCACTTCTCCAACACCTGCACGATGGCTTTCCTTACCGTGCTATGGGGTCAGCCGTATCTGATCGAGCAGCAGGGCTTCTCGCAGGAGAGCGCGGCCTCGGTGCTGACCGCCATGGTGATCGTGCAGGTGGCGACCACCCTGCTGGTCGGCCTCGTGATCGGGCCGCGCCCCGGGATCCGCACCCCTCTGGGCATCGGCGTCGGCGTGCTCACCGTGACCGCCTGGGTCATCCTGCTGACAGTTGTCGGCGCCGGCGCGCCGGACTGGCTGGTGATCGGCGTCTTCATCCTGAGCGCCCTCGGCGGGCCCGCATCGACCGTCGGATTCGCGATCGCCCGCGACTACAACCAGGTGTCCCTTGCTGGCACCGCCACCGGCATCATCAATGTGGCCGGCTGGACCGCCTGCGTCTTCGCCTGCATCACGATCGGCGTCACGCTGAGCGCCCTGGGCACCGACCCGGCCGACTACCGGACCGGCTTCCTCTTCGCGATGGTGATCCCGCTGTTCGGCTGCGTGCAGGCGCTGCGCTGGTGGCGACGGACCCGGCACACGAACCTCATGGCGCTGGCCCGCGGCGAGGAGGTCCCGGTGCAGATCCGCGCCAAGCGCTGGGACATCCCGCTCACCGAGACCCTCTAGCTGAGCCTCAACGGCGGAACTCGTGGCCAGGGTTTGTCGATCAGCGACAAACCATTGCCAAAAGTTCCGCCTCCCTGGCCTCGTTAAGGAGCAGTAGTCGTCGGGGTCGCGGTCGGCGGCGACGTCGCGGTTCCTGTGCCGGTAGCAGTCGGGGAGGGCGAGCTGCTTGTCGGCGTTGGCGTCGGCGTTGGGACTGGGGGGGTGCCGTACACGTCGAGCACAACCGGCGTGGTCACGGGAACCACCGACAGCTCGCCGGGGTTCATCGCCTTGACGGTGCCCGTCTTCGTCGGATCGGTGTTCGCCACCAGGTTGGGCGACACCGAGAGGAACAGCGCGCGGTTGAGCGTGGCCCGCGCGTCCTCGTAGGACAGCCCCCGAACATCGGGGAGCGCCACCTTCCCGTTCGGGATGGTGATGGTGACCTTGGACCCGGGATCGACCGCCGTGGTGGGCGGCGGGTTCTGCGTGGTCACCGTGCCCGCCCCCTGCGCCCCGTCGACCTCGGTCAGCACCAGTTCCAGGTTGCTCTTCGTCAACTCCGCGCGGGCCTGCTCGAGGCTCAATCCGACCAGGCTCGGCACCGGCACCTTCTCCTTGCCACCGGAGATCGCGATGGTGATTGCCGTGCCCTCATCGACCAGTTTGTCGCGGTCGACGCTCTGGCTGGCCACGCGGCCCTTCTCGATGGTGTCGCTAAAGACCACCGCCTGATTGGGGTCGAGCTTGAGGTTCGCCTTCGTCAGCGTCTGCTGGGCCGTCGTCAGATCGAGCCCGACGATGTAGGGCATCGCCACCTGGGTGGGCGGGGTGGGCTCGTCGTTGCCGCTGTCGCGGCCGAGCAGCAGGAATCCGCCGACGGCGATCACCGCGATCAGCGCCGCGATACCGGCGATCCAGGCGACGATGCGCATGGTCCGGTTCTCGTCGACCTCCTCCAGCCCCTCGTCCTCGACGTAGCCGCTGGAGTGCCGGGCGGACCCGAGGTCCACCACGGCCGGGACGGCCGGCGCGCGGCCGATGAACTGCGTGCGCTCGACGTCGGACATAACTGTCTCGGCCACGACGGGCTGATCGGCCAGCACCCGCTGCAGATCCGCGCGCATCTCGGCCGCGGTCTGGTAGCGATTCAAGGGATTCTTAGCCAGCGATTTCATCACGACGGCATCGAGCGGGCGCGGGATGGACGGCTCCCGCGACGACGGCGGGGCAGCGGTCTCGCGCACGTGCTGGTACGCCACCGCGACAGGGGAATCCCCGGTGAACGGCGGGGACCCGGTCAGCAGCTCATAGAGCAGGCAGCCGGCGGAGTAGACATCGGAGCGGGCGTCGACGGTCTCCCCCCGCGCTTGCTCGGGCGACAGGTACTGGGCCGTGCCGATGACCGCAGCCGTCTGAGTGACGGTGGCGCCATTGTCGGCCAGCGCCCGGGCGATGCCGAAGTCCATGACCTTGACCGCCCCAGCGGTGGTGAGCATGACGTTGCCCGGCTTGATGTCGCGGTGCACGATGCCGTTGCGGTGGCTGTAGTCCAGCGCCGCGCAGACCTCGGCCACGATCTCCATCGCCCGGGGCGTCGACAGCCGCTGCTCGGCGTTGAGCACCTCGCGCAGCGTCTTGCCCTCGACGAACTCCATCACGATGTACGGCACGGAGCCCGCGGGCGTGTTGTCCTCGCCGGTGTCGTAGACAGCGACGATCGACGGGTGGTTGAGCCCGGCCGACGACTGCGCCTCGCGCCCGAACCGGGCCTGGAACGAGGGGTCCCGAGCGAGGTCGGCGCGCAGGATCTTGATCGCCACCTCGCGCCCGAGCCGCACATCGCGGCCTTTGTGCACCTCGGCCATGCCCCCGTAGCCGATGAGCGGCCCGAGCTCGTAGCGATCTCCGAGCAAGCGTGGCTGTGTCACTGCAGTCCCCTGCTTTCCGCCCAGTTTCCTGGGTCGTCGACCCGAGGAAGCGGGCCCCCTGCGGTCTTGAGCATCAACGTCGTCACAGTCCTAGGTAGGCCTTGATCACCTGTTGCGCGACCGGCGCGGCTGCGAGCCCGCCCGTGGTCTCGCTGCCGGATACGCCGCCGTTCTCGATGACAACCGCAACGGCTATCGATTTGCCGTCATGCTCGGCGAAGCCGATGAACCATGCGTGCGGAGCCTCGCCGACGATGTTGTCGGCGGTGCCGGTCTTGCCGCCGACCTCGATGCCGTCGACCTGGGCGGCCGAACCGGTCCCCTTGTTAACGACATTGATCATCATGGCCTTCAACTGCTTGGCGAGGTCACTCGACAGCGCCTCGCTCTGAACCTCGGGCTTGGCATCGCCGCTGGGCAGCGTCGAGAGATTGGGTGCCTGCTCCTGCTGGACCAGATACGGGCGCATTAGCGTGCCGTTGTTCGCGACGGTGGCCGCGAGCATCGCCCCCTGGAGCGGCGTGATCTGCACATCGCGCTGACCGATCGAGGTCTGGCCCAGCGACGCCTGGTCTAGCACCGGGCCGATGGTCGACCGCGCGACGTAGAGCGGCATCTGGAACGACTGGTTGTCGATGCCGAACTTCGCCGCCTCGGTGCGGATCGTCTGGGTGCCGAGGTCCATGCCCAGGAGGGCGAACGCCGTATTGCAGGAGATGGTCAGCGCGTGCTCAAGGGTGTCGGTCTGCCCGTCGCCGCAGCGCTCGCCGTCGAAGTTCGCCAGCGACGTCTCGGTGTCGGGCAGGGTGACCGAGTCCGGGGCCGGCACCCGTGTTGTCGGGGTGGTGCCGTCCTCGAGCGCCGCCGCGGCGACGACGACCTTGAACACCGACCCGGGCGGATACGTCTGGTTGAACGCGCGATTGAGCATCGGGGAGTTCACCGAGTCGCTCTGGTACTGCTCGTACGCCGTCTGGATCGCGTCCGGGTCGTGCGAGGACAGCAGGTTCGGATCGAACGACGGGGTGCTGACGGCCGTCAGGATCGCCCCGGTGGTCGGGTCGAGGGCAACCACTGCGCCCTTCT
The DNA here is from genome assembly GCA_025966155.1 of Pseudonocardiales bacterium. Classification (GTDB taxonomy): domain Bacteria; phylum Actinomycetota; class Actinomycetes; order Mycobacteriales; family Jatrophihabitantaceae; genus RYN-150. The sequence goes on along the minus strand of JAOPVO010000050.1, from coordinate 2,523 downwards.
GGCCAGCCATCGCGTCGTAGGCCGCCTGCTGCGCCTTGGTATCGAGGGTCAGCACGATGTTTCCGCCGCGCGGGTCGCGGCCCTTGAACAGGTCGGCGACTCGATTGACGAAGAGGCGATCGTCGTCGCCGGAAAGCACATCGTCGCCGGCGGCCTCCATCGCGCTCGTGCCGTAGAACAGCGAGTAGTAGCCGGTGACCGGGGCGTACACCGCGCCGTTGGTATAGGTGCGCAGGTACTTGAGGCGGTCATCGGTGGGTACAGAGGCAGCTATGGGCCGGCCCTGCACGATGATCGTGCCGCGCTCGCGCGAGTACTCGTTGAGCAGCACGCGGCGGTTGGCCGGGTTGGCGGCGTACTCCGAGCCCTTGATGACGTTGACGAAGTTGAGGTTGATGATCAGCGCCAGCAGCAGCACCCCGAGGAACCCGGCCACCCGGGTCAGCGCGCGGTTCATCGGACCGCCGGCTGCTCGCGGGTGTGCGGCTCCTCCGTGGCGACGGGCGGCTGCGCCTGCGTCTGGGCCGGGCGGCGGGCAGCATCGGAGATGCGCAGCAGCAGCGCCAGAACCGCGTAGTTGGCCACCAGCGACGACCCGCCGTAGGACAGGAACGGCGTCGTCAGCCCGGTCTCGGGCAGCAGCCGGGACACTCCGCCCACGACGACGAAGACCTGCAGGCCGATCGAGAACGACAGCCCGGCGGCCAGCAGCTTGCCGAACGAATCGCGCACGAGCATCGCCGCGGCGAAGCCCCGGGCCACGAAGAGCCCGTACAGCATCAGGATCGCGACCAGGCCGAAGAGGCCGAGTTCCTCGCCGAATGCGGAGATGATGAAGTCGCTCTTGGCCACGGGCACCGTCTCGGGCCGTCCGCCGCCGAGGCCCGTGCCGAACATCCCGCCGGTGCCGAGGCCGAACAGCGATTGCGTGACCTGGTAGCCGATCGTGCTGGTGTAGTCGAACGGGTGCAGCCAGACCGTCACGCGGGTCCGGAAATGCTCGAAGAATTGATAGGCCAGGTAGGCGCCGCCGGCGAACAGAAGCACGCCGACCACGATCCAGCTGACCCGCTCGGTGGCGACGTACAGCAGGACGAGGAACAGCCCGAAGAACATCAGCGACGTTCCCAGGTCGCGGCTGCGCACGAGCACCCCGATGCACACCAGCCAGGCCACGAGCAGCGGGCCGAAGTCGCGCCCGCGCGGGAACTCGATCCCGACGAATCGGCGGCCGGCCAGGGACAGCACATCGCGCTTGGTCACCAGGAAGGCCGCTGCGAACGCGATGAGGAAGACCTTGGCGAACTCACCGGGCTGGATCGAGAAACCCGCGAACCGGATCCATAGCCGGGCGCCATTGACCTCGCTGATGCGCGCCGGCAGCAGCGACGGCAGGATCAGCAGCACCAGCCCGACGAGCGCGAGCGTGTACGCATAGCGGGCGATGTGTCGATGGTCGCGGATGGCGATGAGGACCGCGACGAAGAGCGTCAGGCCGATCAGGGTCCAGAGCACCTGCGTGCTGGCCGATGCGCCCTCGAAGGTGTACCCCTCCTCGGCCGCCTGCTGCTCCAGACCGAGATCGATGCGATGAATCATGACCAGGCCGAGGCCGTTGAGCAGGACAACCGTGGGCAGCAGCACCGGGTCGGCGAACGGCGCGACCTTGCGGATCACCAGGTGCGCGACGACGGCCACGAGGCCCAGGACGCCGCCGTAGGACAGCGCGTGGTGATCAAGCGAGCCGTTCAGCGTCGCATCGGCCACCGCCTCGGCCACCACAACAACGAGCACGGCCCCGACGATCAGGCCGAGCTCGGCGCTGCGGCCGGTGCGCACCTTCACGCGGGGGACGGCGACGGCGGGGGCAGTCACGAGTTGTCCCGGCAGTCGACGCCCGGCACCGGGGTATTGCTGGCGCTCGCCGAAGCCGAGGCCGATGGGGACGTCGAGGGCGAGGCGGGCGGCTCGATTCCAGTGAGCGTCGGCGTGGGCGTGACGCTGGGGGTCACTGGAGCACTCACGCTGGGCGTCGGGGTAGGGCTCGGGATGAGGTCGCTGCAACCCGGCAGCTGAGAATTCTGCAACCGGTCGATGATCTGGCGCGCATCGTCCAGGCTGGTCGCGTCGATGCCGGCGCGGACCTGCCCGCGCGCGACCTCGGTCAGATCCTCGACCTTGATGTCGGCGCTCTCGACCGCCGAGGACAGGTGCAGCGGGCCGATCTCGGCGCTGATGCCCTGGAAGACCGCGACCGTGCCGTCATTGGCCGCGCCGACGTAGTACTGCTGCTGCGTCCAGTAGTAGAAGCCGCACCCCGAGGCGACGATCGCGGCCACGAGGATGAAGGCCAGCGCGATCGGGCGCCAGCGGCGGCGGCGCGGCTCCGGCTCAGGGGCCGCGACCGGCTCGACGCCGACCCGGCTGGCGCGGGCCCGCGCGGCCGGGCTGTCCTCGGTGGTCGCCGACGACGCGCGATTGCCCTCGCCCCCGGCAGATCGGAAGAGCGTCGGGTCGGGACAG
>JAOPVO010000046.1 GCA_025966155.1 Pseudonocardiales bacterium | reverse complement strand
TCGTTCCTCGTCTTCGGGCTCGTATCCATCCTCGGCTATGCATTCCTCGAGGCGAGCGCGAAGGCCAAGATCGTCAACCTCGCCACCAACATCGGCGCGCTGATCATCTTCATCCCCCAGGGCGCGGTGATCTGGGGCCTCGGCCTGCTGATGGGCGCGGCGAATGTCGGTGGCGGCTACCTGGGCGCACGCACGGCCGTCGCCCGCGGGTCGTCCTTCGTGCGCATCGTGTTCCTGATCGTGGTGACAGTGCTCATGATCCGACTGGGGTGGCAGGAGATCAGCCGCCTGACGTGATGCCGGTGAAATCACCGCTGTTCTCCCAGCGGCATAGCGACTCTGATACGGCGCCGCCCGGAGACGGAGCTTTCGACGGTGGCAGCGGCAGCCGGGGCTGGTGGGGCTGGTATCGCCGGCAGGGCACGCCGCCTCTCGGCAAAGGTCGACCGTGACAGCCGGGCTGTCGCAGCCAGCGCGACTGTCGAGTCATCCGACAGCACACGCGGCCACCGATGAATTGATGCCCGCAGTCCTTCCCGTACACCGCATCCGCCGATACTGTGCGCCGAACGGGCCTTTGATCATGTGTGCTTTCGGTAGGGAGTCGGCTATGGCCGCTGCGAGCCCCGCCGCCGTTCTCGCCGCGGTGGCCGCGTCCCGCCAGGACGACGGATGGTTCGCCGCCCGCGCTCTGCTCATGCTGCATCCCACGCCCGGCCCATGGCGCGATGCCGTCCCTCAGATAGGACGGCTTTTGGCCGGCCAGCCAGGCGCGACGCTGCTGGCGGCGTTCGCCGAGGTGCCGGCCGCGGCCGTCCGCAGGCTGGTGACGCTGCGCGCGATTGCGACCGGCATTGCCTTCGACGGCGCGGACCGGCCCCCGTGGCTCGACCTGCTGGGCGTCTCGGAGAAACAGGCGACCGAGGCCGCACGGGCCGCCGCCGCGACCCTCCGGGCGGACAATGACGAGGCGGCGATCTCGGACCTGCTCGCCCAGATCTGCGTCGCCACCAAGGGGCGGCGGCGGGCGTTGTTTGACCGGCTCGCGATCTCGTTCGCCGGCGGCCACCGGACCGGCGCCGAGCCGACCGGCACCAACGGGCAGCAGCAGTCGGGCGACCCGACGTCAGCGCTCGAGGACTTGATCAAAGGAGTCGACCGCTTCATCCCGCCACCCGGCTCGCGGTTGAGCGGCTACGAGAAGTTCTGGATGCCGATCGAGGACGGCTTCACCATCAACGGCCGCGGGACGGTCTACCACCAGCCGGTCAATCGGCGGATCCAGGGAGTCCCGGCCGACGAGCAGATGGCCCAGATGCTGCCGCCCGCCCAGCAGATGGCCGAGATGCTGCCGCTCCCTGAGGCGCTCCAGGATGAGCCGATGGCCGAGGCGCTCCCCGATGCGCTCCAGGATGAGCGGATGGCCGAGGCCCTGCCAGCTGACGACCCGCCGCCGGAGGAGCCGGTTGCGGCGCGGCGGCTTCAGGTGCAGCTCACCGATGTCGCGTCGAACAAGCTGCGCACCAAGGCCTTCCGCCCGGGCGCACAGCACCGGGTGGCCGTCGTGCTCTCCCCCGAGGCGCTCGCCGGCCATCTGGTGGGGCCGGCACTGGATGAGGGCGGCATCGCCTTCGTCGCGCCGGAGGGCGGCGGACCGGCCGTTGCCGCGCTGACCGTCCAATTCGTTTCCGACGCCTTCGGCCAGACCACAACAGTCAGCCAGCCGATCACCCTTCCGCGCACCGGAGCGTCGACGACGGCGACCTTCAATCTCATCGTCGACGCCGGCGCGGATTCCGTGACGTGCAGCGTGCTGCTGTTCCAGGGCGCGGCCCTCCTGCAGTCGGCCCTGATCACCGGCCCCGTCTCGACGCGCGATCGGGCGGTCGATGGATCCGTCCTGCGGATCGTCGCCGATGGCGAGTTCGTCGCCGTCGTCGGCCCGACGCCCGCGCTCCCGATGCACCCCGTGCAATCGTCGGTCTCGACCCACATCGGCCGTCCGGGCGAGGCGCTGGTGGTTGGGGACGAGGGGCGCGCGGCCAGTGTCGTATCGCTGCCCGGCGCGGCGGTGCTGCGGGGCCAGATCACCGAGGCGCTGCGCACCGCGCTCGATGCCGATTCGCTGTCGACGACGGCGGCCGGCCGCAAGCGCGCGGCCGCCGCCCAGGTGCGCCTCCTGCGCAGCCTGGCCAAGTTCGGGAACCTGCTGTTCCAGGATCTGCCGCCCAGCGTGCAGGCATTGGGCCAGCAGCAGACAGTCCAGCTGATCTGCGGCAGCGACGACATCGTCCCGTTCGAGATCGTCTACGACTTCGGCTTCCCGACGGCAACCGCCCGGTTGTGCCCGGAGTGGCAGAAGGCGCTGTCGTCCGGGAAATGCACGTGCACACCCGTCGACGGCCAGGTGAAGACGATCTGCCCCCTCGGCTTCTGGGGGCTGCGTCTCGTCATCGAGCGGCAGGTTGCCGACAGCAGCGCGACCGAAGGCGCCTCGGCCACTGGCCTGCCTTCACTGGGCCGGAACACCCTGCGTCCTATGGATCGCGTGCTCTTCGCCGCATCCCAGAAGGTCGACTTCGCACCCGGGGACCCGAAGGCAAGTGCGATTGCCGCGACCGTTGCCGTGCTGACCGAGCGGCTGGGCAAGTCCAATGTCGCCTATGTCAGGACGTGGCCAACCTGGCGCACGACCATCGAACGGAGGCAGCCTGGACTGATCCTCGCGCTGCCGCACACCGACCGCGACTCCAACGATCTGCCGCGATTGGAGATCGGGCGCGGACGACTGCTGCCGGTCGGCGCCCTCGATCCCAGTTATGTGCTCGGGCCCGACCCCACACCCGACGAGGTCGGCCCGGTGGTGTTCCTGCTCGGCTGCAACACCGCCAACGAGGCTCTGCCCTGGTACACCGCCGCGGCCGCATTCCGACGGCGGGGGGCCGCCGTTGTGGTGGGCACGCTGTCCGAGGCGCTGGGCCGGCAGACCGCGCCCATGACGCGCCTGCTCGCGGACCTGCTCTGGGGCGCGCCGGGCACCACCCGGATCACCGCCGAGACCCTGGGCGACATCATGCTGCTTATCCGGCGCCGCCTGGTGGCCGAGGGCATGACCCTCGGCATGTCGCTCGTGGCGTTCGGGCACGCCGGCTGGATGCTCCACTCCACGCCACCAGTCGCCCCGGGGAGATAGCTACCGATGTTCACATTCGAAGCCTTGCCGGCCCGCGAGGGCGACTGCCTGCTGCTCACGTGGGGCACGTTGGCCGACGCACATAGGATGCTCACTGATGGCGGGCGGCTGGCGTCGTACCACTACCTGAATGAGCGCATCAAGGCGCTCGGCGCCAAGCCGGTGCTGGACTACCTCGTCGTGACGCACATCGATGGCGATCACATCGAGGGCATCGTCCGACTGCTGCAGGACCGCAAGGCGCTCAAGCTCGTCCTGGGCGACGTGTGGTTCAACGGCTGGCCGCAGATCCAGACCCTCGACCTGCTCGGCGCCGCGCAGGGCGAGATGGTCGGCGCCCTGCTCCAGCGCGACAAGCAGCCGTGGAACAAGGCATTCGGCGGCAAGGCGATCGGCATCCCCACCACGGGCCCGCTTCCGGTTGTCGACCTCGGCGGCGGGGCCATTGCGACCATCCTGGGGCCCGGCCGCACCCAGCTCGAGGTGCTGCGCCGCAACTGGACCTCGGTGCTCAAGAAGGCGCACATGGAACCCGGCGATCAGACCGCCGCGCTGGCCGCGCTGGCTAAGCGCAAGAGCCTGGCCGGGCTCGAGGCCGCCGGCGACATCCTCGGCGAGTTGACCGCCGCGGACAGCAGCGAGGCCAACGGCAGCAGCATCTCGATGCTGGTCGAGTTCGATGGAAAGTCCATCCTGCTCACCGGCGACAGCTTCGGGCCGGTGGTGGAGCGCGGGATCCGCCGCCTGCTCAAGCAGCGCAAGCAGACCGTCCTGAGCGTCGACGTGGTCAAGCTGCCCCACCACGGCAGCGCCGGCAACGTCAGCGAGAGCCTGCTATCGGTGCTGGACTCCGGCCGATTCGTCATCTCGACCAACGGCGACAAGTACGCCCATCCGGACAAGACGGCGATCGAGCGGGTGCTGGCCCGGCCGCTGCGCAGCAAGGGCACCGAGCTGATCTTCGACTACCTGAGCGACACCACGAGGCCGTGGACGACGAAAGCAGCCCAGGGAGCGGGCGCATATACGGCGACGTTCCCGCCGGCCGATAAGCCCGGCATCGAGATCACCATCTAGGCCCCGGGTTGTACAGAACTGTTGCTCACCAACAGCTCTGTACAACCCCGGGGCCGGGGTTCGACACGCTCAGCTGGCGGCGGACTCCAGCGCCCGACGGGTCAGGACCTTGACCAGGTGCCGGCGGAACTCCGCGTCGGCGTGCATGTCCGCCTGCGGCTCCGTGCCCTCGTCGGCCAGCGCAGCCGCGTCGGCGATCGAGGCACCGGCGGCCAGCGCGGCCTCCGTGGCCGACGCCCGCAGCGCCTTGTTGCCCATGTTGCCCAGCGCCACCTGCGCGTCGGCGCCGGCGCCCACTGCGGCCACCCCGACGATGGCCCAGTCGTTCGCCCGGCGGACGAACTTCTGGTAGCCCCAGCCGACGCCTGGGCGCGACGGCACGCGGATCTCGACCAGCAGCTCGTCCTCGCCGACCGCGGTCTGGAAGTAGCCCTCGAAGAAGTCCTCGACCGGGACCTCGCGGCGACCGGATGGGCCCACCACGACCAGCGTCACGCCCAGCGCGACGACCGCCATCGGCAAGTCCGCCGCGGGGTCGCCGTGCACCAGCGAGCCGCCGATGGTCCCGCGGTTGCGGATCTGCGGGTCCCCGACCTGGGCGGCCGAATGCGCCAGCAGCGGCGCATTGAGCGCGACGAGCGGGTCCGACGCAACCATTGCGTGCTTAGTCAGGGCGCCGATGGCCAGCGTGCCGCCCTCGTCGCGGACGTACGACAGGTCCGGGATACGGGCGATGTCGATCAGCACGGCCGGATTGGCGAGGCGGATCTTCATCATCGGCAGCAGGGAGTGCCCGCCGGCCAGCAGCTTGGCGTCATCGCCGTGCTCGGCCAGGAGCTCCAGCGCGTGCTCGACGGACGTTGCCCGCACGTAATCGAACTGCGGGGGGATCATGCCTGCACGCCCGGGTGCAGCGCGGACACCGACGGCGAGTCGACGCCGGCCTTGGCCGCCGTCAGCACCGCCTGGACGATGTTGTGGTAGCCCGTGCAGCGGCAGAAGTTGCCCTCGAGGCCCTCGCGGACCTCCTGCTCGGTCGGGTTGGGGTTGGTCTTCAGCAGCCCCACCGACGCCATGACCATGCCCGGGGTGCAGAAGCCGCACTGCAGCCCGTGCTCCTGCCGGAAGGCCGCGGCCACGGGGTGCAGCTGGCCCTCGGGCGCGAGGCCCTCCGCCGTCTGGACGGACGAGCCATCGGCCTGGACCGCCAGCACCGTGCAGCTCTTGACCGACTCGCCGTCCAGCAGCACGGTGCACGCGCCGCAGGACGAGGTGTCGCAGCCGACATTGGCGGCCTTCAGCGCGAAATCATCGCGGATGAGGTGAACGAGCAGCAGTCGCGGCTCGACCTCGGCCGACCGCTCCTGCCCGTTGACCGTCAGGGTGACCTGCATCAGATGGCCTCGTTCTCACTCGTGGGGGTGCTGACCTTGCCGTCGGGCGTGGAGTGCGACGCAATGCCCGTGGCCGTCGCGTCAGGCGACGCGATGCCGCCGGATCCGACCGTGCCGCCGGAAGCGGACGCGCCGCCGGCCGCGGCGGCCTCGATGGCCCGCCAGACCCGCTGCGCCGACGTGGGCATATCGATGTGCCGGACGCCCAGGTGGGCGACCGCGTCGATGACCGCGTTCTGCACGGCCGGCGTCGAGCCGATCGTCCCCGCCTCGCCGACGCCCTTGGCGCCCATCGGGTTGTACGACGTGGGCGTCTCCATGGTGACCAGCTCGTAGCTGGGCACCTCGGTGGCCGACAGGAATGGATAGTCGGCGAACGACGCCGTCAACGGGTTGCCGTCCTCGTCGTAGACGAACTCCTCGAGCAGCGCCTGCGCCGCGCCCTGCCCGATGCCGCCGTGGCGCTGCCCGTCGAACAGCAGCGGGTTGAGGATCGTGCCGGCATCGTCGACGGCGAGGATCCGCTTGAGCGTGGCGTGCCCGGTCTCGGTGTCGACCTCGGCGACGGCGATGTGCGCGCCGAAGGGGAACGTCGCTCCCGGCGCGGTGAACACCGAGCGGACGAACAGCCGCTCCTTCGCCGCGAGCTCGGCCAGCGTGACTTGCGCGCCCGGGGAGCCGGCCACCTTGAGGCCCTGGATGGAGGTGTCCATCTGGAGGTCCTCGGGGTTGGCCTCGAGCAGCTCGGCCGCCCGCTCGCGGGCCAGCTCGATCAGCTCGATCGACGCCTTCTGCACCGCGGCGCCGCCCTGCTGCAGCGAGCGGGATCCGCCGGTGCCGCCGCCCTCGGGGATGAGATCGGTGTCGCCCCACTTCAGGGTGATCTTGTCGATCGGGATGCCCAGCTGGTCACTCGCCAGCATCGCCCACGCGGTGGCGTGGCCCTGCCCGTGCGGCGAGGTGCCGGTGAGGATCGTCGCCGTCCCGTCGGGGTGGACCTCGACGGTCGCGTTCTCGTGCGGGGCGCCGGATTCCGCGCCGCCGCCGGTGATCTCGACGTAGCAGGCCACCCCGATGCCCAGCTGCTTGACGTCGCCGCGGGCCCGGCGCTCGGCCTGCTCGCGGCGCAGCTCGTCGTAGCCAATCGACTTGCAAGCCAGGTTCAGCGCGGTCTCGTAGTCCCCGCTGTCGTACTTCGCGCCGGTGGACGTGGTGTGCGGCTCGGTGAACTTCGGCAGGAGCACCTTGCGGCGCACCTCGGCCGAGTCGACGCCGACCGACAGGGCGAAGAAGTCGACCGCCCGCTCGATGGCGGCGGTGGCCTCGGGCCGACCGGCCCCGCGGTATGCCCCGACCGGGGTCTTGTTGGTGACGACCATCGTGGCCCGCGACTCGGTCTTGAACGAGTACGTGCCTGGGGTCATCAGCCGCGTCAGGGACGGCAGGATCGCGCCGATCCGGGGGTACGCGCCCACGTCCTGGAGCACCTCGAGGCGGTAGGCCAGGATCGTGCCGTCGCGCTTGCCGCCGATCGTGATGGTCTGGACCTGGTCGCGCCCGTGCGTCATCCCGAGCAGGTTCTCGTAGCGGGTCTCGACCCAGCGGACCGGGCGGCCCAGCTCGCGGGACGCCCAGGAGATGATGCCGTGCTCGGTGTCGGCGCCGAACTTCGCGCCGAACCCGCCGCCGACGTCGGGGGTGATGACGCGGACCTGATCGGCGGGGATGCCGATCATCGCGGCCAGCGCGGTCTTGCTGCCCTGCGCGCCCTGGTTGGAGATCCAGGCGGTGAGCCGGCCGTCCTCGCCCCACACCGAGACACCGCCGCGGCCCTCCATCGAGGCCACCGCGACCCGCTGGTTGACGATCTCGTGGGTGAACACGACCTCGCAGTCGGCGAAGAAGTCCGGGTCGAAGTCGTCGGCCGACCCGAAGGTGCCGACCTGGTTGCTGACGGCGTCGTCGAACAGCTTGACCGAATCGGCGGAGAGGCGCGGATTGACCACCGCCGGCAGCGCGTCGTAGTCCACCATCACGAGCTCGGCGGCGTCCTCGCCCTGGTACTTCTCCTCGGTCAGCACCACCGCGATGGGCTCGCCGACGTAGCGCACCTTGCCCTTGGCCAGCAGCGGCTGGACCATCGCCTTGTCGAAGGTCGGGCTGGGCGGCCGGCGATCGGCCAGCGGGACATCGCCGGACAGGTAGATCGCCACGACCCCGGGGGCCTGCAGCGCGGCGGAGATGTCGATGTCGAGGATCCGCGCGTGGGCAATCGGTGCGCGGACGAAGGTGGCGTAGAGAGAGCCGGTCAGGCGCTCGTCGACGAGGTCGTCCATATATACGCCACCGCTGGTGAGGAACGCTGGGTCCTCGGTGCGAAGGACACGGGTGCCGAGAATGCTCATGGGGTTGTTCTTAACTGCGCCCCGGAAGGTGCGCAACCGAGGCTACCCTAAGGCGCGCATCTGCTGACCGATACGGGCCCTTTAGCCCGCAAATGCGGATAGGACGCCCACTGTGCCCTAGCAGGGCGACAGGCGCGGGTCCGGAGTGGCACGATCGGGACGTGGATCTCGTCGACACCTTCGTCCTGCCCCTGCCCATCGACCGCGCATGGGACCTCCTGCTCGACCTCGAGCGGATCGCGCCCTGCATGCCCGGCGCGCAGCTCACCGAGATCGAGGGCGACGAGCATCGCGGCAAGGTCAAGATCAAGGTCGGCCCCATCACCGCGCAATTCGCGGGCCAGGCCCGGTTCACCGAGAAGGACGCCGGGACCCATCGCGCGGTCATCACCGCCGAGGGCCGCGAGGCCCGCGGCCAGGGCAACGCCAACGCGGTCGTGACGGCGTCGCTCACCGCGATCGACGGCCCGCACGGACCGGGGACGTCGACGAAGGTCGAGGTCGTCACCGACCTCACCATCAGCGGCAAGGTCGCGCAGTTCGGGCGCGGCGTGATCGCCGATGTGTCCTCCAAGCTGATCAGCCAGTTCGTGGCCAATGTCGAGAAGATGGTCAACGAGGACAACGCGGCGCCCGCCGAGGCGCACACCGGCACGGACGCTGACGCAGCTGTGCTGGAGGAGACGCCGGTCGAGCAGATCGCGCCGTCCGCGCCGATCGAGCTGCCGACGGACCCGATCGCGAACGAGGCCCCGGTGGAGCCCGCGGTCCCGACCGTCCGCAAGATCCACAGCGCGGAGGCCGAGCCGGTAGACCTCTTCGGGCTCACCGGGGCCCCAGTCGCCAAGCGGCTCGCCCCTATCGCCGGCATAGCGGCCCTGATCGCGATCCTCGTCGTGTGGCGCCGCCGTCACTCAGGCTGAACGGCGGCCCTGATCGCGATCCTCATCGTGCGGCGGCTCGTTTCCCGCCGATGTGGACCTCTCGCCCGACTGCCCACTGGATCTTTGCCGCGTCGGGGATTAGCAGCAGTGATTGCACGGGAAGAAAAATCCCTGTTCAGCGCCAGCTGATCGCCCAGTCGCGAAAGGGATGAACCACCATGATCAGCTTCATCATCTATGTCGTCGTCATCGGACTCATTGCCGGCGCCGTCGCCCGCTTGGTGGTGCCAGGAACCGGTGGCATGGGGATCGGCGTGACGATCGTGCTCGGGATCGTCGGATCGCTGATCGGCGGGTTCCTTGGCTACGTGCTGTTCGGCAAGGACCTCAGCGAGGGCGCCTTCCAGATGTCGGGTCTCCTCGGCTCGATCATCGGCGCGATCATCGCGCTGGTCATCTACAAGGCTGTCAGCGGCCGGCGCGTAGCTCACTAGCGCACTAGCGCCCAGACCCCCTCGGCCCCGGCCGGATCCACGCGATCCGACCGGGGCCGAGTCGCGTCCGGGGCCCGCTGCTTCGGTCGGAAACTGCCGCGCCGACCCGCCTACACTGGGCCCTGCCGTTACTCGGCGGGGCTTGCGCATGCGCGGGCGCCGCCGGCCGCCATCTGTGAGGGGACCGCTCCCGTGCTCGACACGCCGCCCATTCGTGCGCTGCTCCTGGAGCAGATCCACCCCGCCGCCGTCTCGATCCTGGAGTCCAGCGGGTTCGTGGTCAGCACCGTCGACCGCGCGCTGTCGGAGCAGGAGCTCATCGAGGCGCTGCCCGGCGTGGCACTGCTCGGCATCCGGTCCAAGACCAACGTCACCGAGGCGGTGCTCGAGGCCGCACCGGATCTGGTGTCGATCGGCGCGTTCTGCATCGGGACCACCCAGATCGACATCGCCGCCGCCAGCGCGCACGGCGTCACCCTTTTCAACGCCCCGTTCTCCAACACCCGAAGCGTCGTCGAGCTGGCGCTGGCCGAGATCATCGCGCTGACCCGTCGACTGACGGAGAAGAGCAGCGGGATGCACGCGGGCAACTGGGACAAGTCGGCCGAAGGCGCCCATGAGGTCCGCGGGCGCACCCTGGGCATCGTCGGCTACGGCAACATCGGCACGCAGCTGTCCGTGCTCGCCGAGAACCTCGGCATGCGCGTGCTGTTCTACGACCGCGCCGACCGCCTCGCACTCGGCAACGCGCAGAGCTGCCTATCGATGGACGAGCTGCTTCAGCGCAGCGACGTCGTCACCCTGCACGTCGACGACCGGCCGTCGAACACGAACCTTTTCGGCGCGCGCGAGTTTGCCCAGATGCGCCCGGGCAGCATCTTCCTGAACCTCTCCCGCGGCTTCGTCGTCGACTATGCGGCGCTGCGCGATCACCTCATCTCCGGCCACATCGTGGGCGCGGCCGTCGATGTGTTCCCGGTGGAGCCGATGGGCCGGGGCGATGAGTTCACCTCCGAGCTGCGCGGGCTGCCCAATGTGATCCTCACCCCGCACATCGGCGGGTCGACCGAGGAGGCCCAGTACGACATCGGCCGATTCGTCGCCGGCAAGCTGCGCGACTATGTGATCGATGGATCCACCGCGCTCTCGGTGAACCTGCCCGGCCTGCAGATGGCCGCCCCGCCCGGAACCCACCGCCTGGTGCACTTCCACCGGAACACCCCCGGTGTGCTGGCGCTCATCAACCGGGTGCTGGCCGAGCACAAGGCCAACGTCGAGGCTCAGCTGCTCGGCACCCGCGGGGAGCTGGGCTACGTCGTCACGGATATCTCCACCGAGTTCACCGACGCCATGCTCGGCGAGCTGCGCGATATGCCCGAGACGATCCGGCTCCGCGTTCTCAGCTAGAGGGGGTTGAGCGGCAGCGCCACGCACAGGGTCGCGCCGCCGCCGGGCGTCTCCAGAGCCCACACCCGCCCGCCGTGGGCGCCGGCGATCGCGGCCACGATCGCCAGGCCCAGCCCGCTTCCGCCGGCGTCCCGGCTGCGCCCGGCGTCGAGGCGGGCGAACCGATCGAAGATCCGGGCCCGCTGCTCGACCGCAATGCCGGGGCCGGCGTCGGCGACCCGGATCTCGGCCCAGCCCGCTGCGCCGGCGACGGCCGCCACGCTGAGGGTCAGCGGCGTCCCGGACGGGGTGTGGACGAGCGCGTTGCGGACCAGGTTGGCCAGCAGCTGCCGGATCCGATCGGCGTCGACCTGGGCGTCGACGGCGTCCGGCGGCTCGAGCACCGCGACGGGCCGGGCCGGGTCGGCCGCGCGGGCATCGGCGGCGGCGTCGCGCAGCAGGACCCGGAGGTCGACGCGGGCGAGCGCCAGCGGCGCGTCCTCGGGCGATCTATCGAGGCGGGCCAGCAGCAGCAGATCGTCCAGCAGCGCACCGAGGCGCACCGACTCCTCGGCGATCCGCCGCAGCGCGACGGCAAGGTCCTCGGGGTGGTCGGCCAAGCCGCGGTCGAACAGCTCGGCGTATCCGCGGATCGAGGTCAGCGGGGTGCGCAGCTCATGCGCGGCGTCGAGCACGAACGACCGAAGCTGAGCCTCGCTGAGCCGGCTGGCCGTGAGCGATCCCCCGACCTGCGCGATCATCGCGTCCAGCGCCTCGGCGACGCGGCTGACCTCCGAGCCGGCGGTGGCCGCGCCCGACGCGAGCCCCGGCCGCACGTCATTCAACGGCTCGCCGGCGGCAATCCGATCGGCCGAGCGGGCGATCTGCTCCAGCGGGCGGAGCTCCCGGCGGACCAGCAGCCACCCGCCGCACGCGACGGCCAGCAGCACCGCAGCCCCGACGGCGGCCTCGACGACCAGCAGCCGACGCAGCGCATGCCGGGTGGCCGCATCCGGGACCGAGACCTGAACGACGCCGGTCGGCACCCGGATCAGGGCGGTGCGGTGCCCGTCGGCGCTGATCAGGAGCACACCGGCGCGTGCGCGCGCGAGGTCGCGGCGCGGGACGTTGGGGACGAGCGCGGCCAGCTCCGGGGATGCGGGGTCGTCGACTACCCCCAGCACCCACGCCTTCCGCACCGCGCCGTCGTCCCCGCGGAGCGCCGCGACGGTGCCCCCGCTGCTGCCCAGCAGCCGCTGGCTCACCCGGTCTTGGACCTGGCTCCGCGGGCCGGACCCGTTGGCGACCGCCTGGATCAGCCGGGCCAGCGTCGGCGCGCCGGACCGCAGCTGCCGGTCGACCTCGCCGAGGGTGCCCTGGCGGAACACCGCGAAGGTCAGGAGGGCGGCGGCCACCAGCCCCAGGGCGGTCATCGCCGCGACGGTCAGCGCCAGCTTCGCGCGCAACGTGCGGGGTGTCATCAGGGCTATCTCACTGAGCCGATCGGAGGACGTAGCCGACGGATCGCACGGTATGGATCAGCGGCGGCCCGAGCGCGTCGATCTTCTTGCGGAGGTAGGAGATGTAGGTGGCCAGCACGCCGGAGTCGCCCTGGAAGTCGTACTGCCAGACCTCCTCGAGCAGCTGCTCGCGGGTCAGGACGCGGCGCGGGTTGGCCAGGAGGTAGCGCAGCAGCCGAAACTCGGTGTCGGTGAGATCCAGCAGCACGCCACCGCGGCGGACCTCCCGCGTGGTGTCGTCCAGAATCAGGTCGTCGACGGCCAACCGGGCCGACCGGGTGCTGCGGGTCCGGCGCAGCACCGCGTCGACGCGGGCCAGCAGCTCGTCGACGGCAAATGGCTTCACCAGGTAGTCGTCGCCGGCGCGCAGCCCGCGGACGCGGTCGCCGACGGAGTCCCGCGCGGTCAGGAACAGGATCGGCACGGCGTCGGCCTGGGCGCGCAGCCGCTCGGCGAACTCCAGCCCATCGCCGTCCGGGAGCATGACGTCGAGCACCAGGAGGTCCGGGCGGCGGGAGCTCATGGAGTGCCGCGCCTCGGCCAGCGTGCCCGCGCTGGTGGCCTGGTGCCCGGCGTAGCGCACGGCGAGGACGACGAACTCGCGAATGGCGAGCTCGTCGTCCACGACCAGCACGTGCGCCGCCCCCGCGCCTGCATCCATGAGCAGACGCTACGGCCGCACGAGGATCCGCGTCGCCGGCGCATCGGCGCCGGCCGGGCCGCGGGCGCTGACTACCACCGAGTGGCCGGCCTGGACATCGGCGATCGCGCCGGTCTTGCGCTTGGGCGTCGCGGTCGGGTCGACGAGGGTGATCTTCGTTGCGGCGTCGAGGCTGAAGGTGTCGCTGACGCCGTCGCTGGCGGTGACCGTGATCGACGTCGCGCTGACCTTGGTCACCGAGCCCGAGATCGCCTTGACCGTCATGGGCGCGTCGCCCGCCCCAAGGTACGTCGTCTCGGTGTGCAGGAAGTGGTCGCCCGCACCCTTCAGATCGGTGAGCCGCTCGATCCGGGGGTGCCGATCGAGGAGCCCGCTCGGGTCGGCTCCTGCTGCAGCGGCCACCGCCAGCCCGCCGCCCAGAACGACCGTGGCTCCGAGCCCCACTGCCAATGCCTTCATTCCCCTGGTGGCCATCGCGCGTCTCCTGTTGTCGATGTGATCGCGCCGGCCGGAACGGCTGCGCAGAACCCATCGTCGGTTCGCCGTATCCATCGCCGATCCAGCGGATCTGTGAACTGTCTGCGAGTGGGCGATAGAACGCGGGCAGACACGGGCAGGGATGGTGAGACACAATGCACCCGTATCGAGACCGGCACGCACACCGAGATTGAGGAGTCAGATGGACAGGGGCGGTGAGGGCTGCCATAGCAGCCGGCCCGGACGCGAGACTGCGTTCCGGGCGTTCGCACTGGGGTTCCGGGCACGGGTATCGCATCGACCGATGGGGATCGGCGGGATGCGCCGCACGTGACAGCGATCCTGCTCCTGCTCGCAGCACTGGCTCTGATCCTCGTCTGCGGGTTGTTCGTCTCCGCTGAGTTCTCCTTCATCACCGTCTCGCGCGCGACCGTGGAGCGTGCGGCCGCCGACGGCGACCGCCGCGCCGCAGGCGTCCTGCTGGCCCTGAAGTCGCTGTCCACGCAGCTGTCAGGCGCGCAGGTCGGCATTACCGTCACCAACCTGGCCATCGGCTTCCTCGCCGAGCCCGCGATCGCCGACCTGCTCGATGGGCCGCTCACGGCGATCGGGCTGCCCGAGGCCGGCGCCCGCTCCATCTCCATCGGCGTCGCGCTGGTCCTGGCGACCGGGCTCACGATGATCATGGGCGAGCTCGTGCCCAAGAACCTCGCGATCGCCCGGCCGCTGCAGACCGCCAGCGCCGTTCAGGGGCTTATGCGGGGCTTCACCGCCTCGATCCGGCCGCTCATCACCTTCTTCAACGGCACGGCCAACCGCCTGCTGCGCCTGCTCGGCGTCGAGCCGCAGGAGGAGCTCGCGTCCGCGCGCAGCGCCGAGGAGCTGGCTGGCCTGGTCGCCCACAGCGCCAACGAAGGCGCCTTGGCCGACGAGACCGCCACGCTGGTTCAGCGCTCGCTGGAGTTCGGCGACCGCCGCGCCCGCGATGTCATGACCCCACGGACCCGCATGCACACGCTGGACCGCGATGCGACGGTGGCCGATGTCATCACCGCCTCGCAGCTGACCGGGTTCTCGCGCTTCCCGATCATCTCCCTCGATCCCGGGGACGACGAGATCGTCGGCGTGACCCATGTGCGCCAGGCCCTTGCCGTCCCCTTCGATCGGCGCTCGACGGTGCCGGTCATGGCCATTGCCCGCACCGCCTCAGCGGTGCCGGAGTCCCTCGAACTCGATGCGCTGCTGGACCGGCTGCGGCTGGAGGGCAGTCAACTGGCCCTTGTCGTCGACGAATTCGGCGCGACGGCCGGGTTGGTGACGCTGGAGGACCTCGTCGAGGAGCTCGTCGGCGATGTCCGCGACGAGCACGACCAGCCGAGCTCCCCCAGCGGGCACCAGGAAGCCGACGGCCGCTGGGTGCTGTCCGGGCTGCTGCGCCTGGACGAGGTCGAGGACCTCACCGAGATCGAGCTGCCCGAGGACCGCAGCTACGACACGCTCGCCGGGCTGGTGCTGCGGCACCTGGGCCGGATGCCGAAGGTCGGCGACGAGGTCGAGGTCGAGTCCGTGTCGCCCGACGGCGGCCGGCTGATCCTCCAGGTGATGGCGCTGGACCGGCACCGGATCGACCAGGTGACTATGCGGGCCGCTGTGCCTGCTGCCCCTGCTGGCCCGACTGCCCCCGCAACCGACGGAGGCGACGCATGAGCGACACCCTGGCCCTGGTCCTGACCGTCGTGCTGCTGGGCGCGAACGCGTTCTTCGTCGGGGCCGAGTTCGCCCTGATCTCCGCGCGCCGGACCCAGATCGAGGTGCGGGCGTCGAACGGCTCGCGCACCGCAGCAACCACATTGCACGCTATGGAGAATGTCTCCTTGATGATGGCCGGCGCGCAGCTGGGCATCACGATCTGCTCGCTCGGGCTCGGCGCGCTGAGCGAGCCGGCGATCGCGCACCTGCTCGAGGGGCCTTTCAACACGATCGGCATCCCCGAGGGCGCGCACCACCCGCTGTCGTTCGCCATCGCGCTGTCCCTGGTGACGTTCCTGCACGTCGTGCTCGGGGAGATGGTGCCGAAGAACATCACCCTCGCCGCGCCGGATCGGGCGGCGCTGATCCTCGCGCCGCCGCTGGTCATGGTCGTGCGCATCCTGCGGCCGCTGATCACCGGTCTGAACTCCATAGCCAATGCCATCCTGCGGCTGCTGCGCACCGAGCCGCGCGATGAGGTGGCGTCGGTCTTCACCCGGGCCGAGGTGGCCGCAATGGTCGAGGAGGCGCACACCGAGGGGTTCCTCGATGCGTCCGACGAGAAGCTCGTCCTGGATGCGCTGACCTTCGAGGACCTCAAGGCCCGCAGCATCCTGCTCCCGATGGACAAGCTGCGCACGCTGCCGCCGGACGTCACCCCCGAGCAGATGGAAGCGGTCGTGGCCGAGGCGAACTACTCCCGGTACCCGATCGCCGACGAGACCGGCGAGCTGATCGGCTACGTGCACGTGAAGGACCTGATGCAGACCGATCCCGAGCTTCGGGTGCGTCCCCTGGAGCGCTCGAGGATCCGCGTGCTGCCGACGGTCCGGGAGGCCGACTCGCTGCAGTCGATCATCACGACGATGCAGGTCAGCGGCGCGCATCTGGCCGCCGTCCGCTCGGCCGACGGCACGCCGCTGGGCGTCGTCACCCTCGAGGACACCGTGGAGGAGCTGGTCGGCCGCATCCGCGGCTGACCGGGTCTTTGCCGGCCCGGGGCCCCGAGAATGGCAAGTTGAACCGCTGGGAGCGGCTCAACTTGCCGTTCTCGGGCAGTTCCCAACGCTCGGGTGCACAATGATCAGGTGAGTGCACCCTTAGCGACTGAGATCCCCCCTGCCCCCGCCCGCCGAAAGCTGCCGCCGAAGTTCCACTCGGTGACGGTGAAGGCCATCGAGGAGCTGACCCCGCGAATGCGGCGCATCACGTTCACCGGCCCGGACCTGGCGACGTACCCGAACGACGGGCCCGGATCGCACTTCAAGATCCTGCTGGCCGCGCCGGGCGTCGACAAGGTCGAGGTGCCGGAGATGGGACCCAACGGCGAGGGCTGGCCGCCCACCGGCCCGGACGCGCCACTGCGGCGCACGTTCACCCCCCGGCTCGTCGACACCGACGCGCAGGAGCTCGTGATCGACTTCGCGCTGCACGGCGACCATGGCGGGCCCGCCTCGCAGTGGGCCACCGACGCCAAGATCGGCGACGCCGTTGTGGTGACCGGTGGGCGCGGCCCATACCGCATCTCCCCCGACGCGCCCTGGACGCTGATCGTCGGGGACGAGACCGCGCTGCCGGCGATCGCGACGATCCTCGAGGACGCACCGACCGCGGCAGTCGTGCTGCTGATCGAGGTCGACGATGCCTCCGACGAGATCGACCTCCCGCTATCGCCGGGTTCGACGCTCACCTGGGTGCATCGCGGCGGGCGCACCGCCGGGCACGCCGTCGTCGACGCAGTTGCCGCCGCGTCGCTGCCCGAGGGCGCCGGCAATGCCTGGGTCGGCATCGAGGCGGCGTCGATGCGCGCGGTCCGCCGCCAGCTCATCGCCGATCGCGGCTTCACCCGCGACCGCCTCGCCACCCGCGCGTACTGGAAGTTCGACGCACCGGGCTACCGCGACGGCGACACCGGCGAGGACGTCGACGCCACCATCTGATCGGTCCTCTTGATCAGGCCCGGGACCAGGCCGGTAGATCAGGCGTCGGCGCTGTCGCACAGGGCGTCGCCGCAGATGACGTAGCTCCGCCAGGTGAAGTCGTCGAACGCCGCAACTGTCGCGCGGGCCTGGTCCAGGCCGACCGCCGCGCTGGCCACCGCGCCGTCGCGGAAGTTGACGATGATGCCGGGCTTGACGCCGTTCGACGCTGCGGTCGCACGGACCGTGTACGGCCCCTTAAGGGAACGGGCCAGCTGCGAGGATGCACGCGTCCCCCGAGTCTGCGGCCGCAGCCGTCACGGTGCACGACCAGCTCATGCTCCCGCCGGTGTCGCGGACCCTCAAGCTTCGCCCGGCCACTGATCTCCGTGTCCGGGAAGCGCTCGCCGAAGGCCCGCACCCTCGCTCGGTGGCCACTTAGGCCGTGGATGGTCACTTGTAGATGGCCACCGACGGCGCAAGTGGCCACCCACGGTCAGGTCCGGGATGGCCAGCCGGACCGCCCGGGCGCGTGCGCCCCGGTCGTAGCCGCTCCGCGCAGTTAGAGGAGCGCGAGGGCGGGGTCGGTCAGGATGGCCCCGATGTCGGCCAGGAACCGCGATCCGGCTTGGCCATCGATGTGCCGATGGTCGAACGACAGGGACAACTGAGTGACCCACCGCGGCTCGATAGCCTCCGAACCATCGGATGCGGTGATGACCCACGGCTGGCGCCGGACTGCCCCGAACGCCAGGATCGCCGACTCCCCCGGGGTGATGATC
>JAOPVO010000337.1 GCA_025966155.1 Pseudonocardiales bacterium | reverse complement strand
GCCGGATGTGGCGCTCGGTCTCCCCCACGAACTTGTTGAGCAGCTCCGGGCCCTTGATGTTGAGGAAGAACGACCGGCCGCGCTCGGTGTCGCCGCGGACCTTGGCCACCTGCTGGGCCAGGGAGTTAGCCACGGCCTTGGCGATGAGCGTCTTGCCGCAGCCGGGCGGGCCGTACAGCAGAATGCCCTTGGGCGGGCGCAGCTCATGCTCGCGGAAGAGGTCGGCATGCAGGAACGGCAGCTCGACGGCGTCGCGGATCATCTCGATCTGCTTGGAGAGCCCGCCGATGTCGGAGTAGTCGATATCGGGCACCTCCTCCAGGACGAGGTCCTCGACCTCGCTCTTGGGGACGCGCTCGTAGGCGAAGCCCGAGCGCGGCTCGACCAGCAGCGAGTCGCCGATCCGCAGGTGCCCCCCGCGGAGCGTGTCGGCCAGGTAGACGACCTTCTCGTCGTCGGTGTGGCCCATGACCAGCGCGCGGTCGCCGCCCTCGAGGATCTCCTTGAGCATGGCGACCTCGCCGGCGCGCTCGAAGCCCCGGGCCGCGACGACATTCATCGCCTCGTTGAGCATGACCTCCTGCCCGGGCAGCAGATCCGCGGTGACGACCTCGGGCGAGACCATCACGCGCAGCTTCCGGCCGCCGGTGAAGATATTCACGGTGCCGTCCTCGAAGGCCTCCATGAAGACGCCGTAGCCGCTGGGCGGCTGGGCGAGGCGGTCGATCTCCTCCTTGAGGCTCACCATCTGGTCGCGAGCCTCGCGCAGCGTCTGGGCCAGGCGGTCATTGCGATCGGTGAGGGTGGCCACCCGGCTCTGGGAGTCGGTGAGCCGGTCCTCCAGGGCGCGCAGCTGCCGCGGGGTGTGGGCGAGCTCCGCCCGCAGCAGATCCACCTCGCGCTCGAGGCGGGCTGAGCGCCGGGCTGGGTCCTCGCGTGCGACCCCGTCGCGCTCTTCGTCGTCGATCACGTCGGCTGCCTCCCTGAGTAGGGGCTGGGCGGTTGTGTCGGGAGTCCCGGCTGTCTCGCCACCCTACACACGCAAGGGTGGATGCCTTGATGCAATAAGGCTTTCCGGTGTGACGATCGCGCAACAGCCAGATGACGAACGGCAACCCCCAGTCAGGGCAGCAGGGGGCGGAACGGCACTGCGGGACCGGCGGGGGCGGCGGCTTCCGCCGGAGCGGCGGCGGGGATCGGCGGCCCGAATGCCTGCTCGAGCTCGACGGTCTTGGCCGGCCGGCGCTGGCGCGGCGGCGGGGTGACCCCGGGCGCCAGGCGGCGGGTCGAGACCAGGAACGCGGTGTGGCCGATCATCCGGTGGTCCGGGCGGACGGCCAGCCCCACGACGTGCCAGGTGCGCGCCAGCGTCTCCCAGGCCGTGGGCTCGAGGAAGCAGTCCGCATCGCGGATCCCCTCGACCAAGCGCGACACCTGGGTCGTAGTGGCGACGTACCCGATCAAAACCCCGCCCGGGCGCAGAGCCGCGGCGACGGTCGGCAGAACCTCCCACGGCGCGAGCATGTCCAAGACGATCCGGTCGACCTGCTCGTCGGCCGGGTGCGTGATGGCGTCGCCGAGGCGGAGCTCCCAGTTCGACGGGATCGCGCCGAAGAACGTCTCGACGTTGCGGCGGGCGAACTCGGCGTGGTCCTCGCGGCGCTCATAGGAAATCACCCGGCCCCCGGGCCCGACCGCCCGCAGCAGCGAGCAGGTAAGCGCTCCGGAGCCCGCGCCGGCCTCCATGACGGTGGCCCCCGGGAAGATGTCGCCGGACATGACGATCTGGGCCGAGTCCTTCGGGTAGATCACCGCCGCTCCGCGGGGCATCGACAGCACGAAGTCCGCCAGCAGCGGGCGCAGCGCCAGATAGGAGGTGCCGGCGGTCGAGACGACGACGCTGCCGTCGGGCGCGCCGATGAGCGTGTCGTGCTCGATGGCCCCGCGGTGGGTGTGGAACTGCTTGCCCGCCGACAGGATGATCGTGTGCAGGCGGCCCTTGGGGTCGCTCAGCTGCACCCGGTCGCCCTCATTGAGCACGGCTCCGCGGGCGGCCTGCCCCTGGAGCGAGTTCTGGGCCTTGGGTGCGTCATCCATGCGGTGCGTCATCCGTTCATCGGGGTTGCGTTCATCGGGGTTGCGTTCATCGGGCTCTTCGGGCTCATCAGGCTCACGGGGCGGGACGGGCGGGTGCTCGGCGGGGGGCTCGGGCCTGGTCGAGCGCGGCGGCGACATCGCGCGACCGAACTACCCCCAGGGGCTCGCGGTTCCGGCCGACGACCAGGTAGTCCAGCGCCGGCGCGGCGCGCATCGCGGCGAGCAGGTCCTCGCCGCGCAGGGAATCGGCCAGTACGGCCGACGGCGCGATCGGCGCGGCCACATCGCGCACATCCACATAGGCCCAGTGCTCGCTGGGCAGCCGGGCCACCTGCTCGTCATCGACGATGGCGCTGGGCGCGCCGACGGCATCGGTCACGACGATCGCGTCGACCTGATGATGACGGGCGCTGTCGAACGCGGCGGTCAGTGTGGTGCCCGCCGGCGCCCAGATCACCGGGCGCACCAGCGGCCCGATCTCGAGCCGGTCGATGCCCGCCTCGAGACGGGACTCCCCGAGGCTGGCGCTGGCGGTGAACCACAGGAAGCCCGCCAGCACCACCGATGTGGCCAGCAGCAGCGAGCTCGCGCGGCCGGACATCTGCAGCGCCACCGCGCCAGCCAGCAGCGCGACGGCCAGGACCCGCCCGCCCCACGCGCCGACCCGGGTCGCCAGGCTGCGCGAGCGGGTCGCGCCCCAGACCGCAGATCGAAGCACCCGCCCGCCGTCCAGCGGGAGCCCGGGGAGGATGTTGAAGATCGCCACGGAGACATTGCTCCAGAGCATCAGCCAGATGAGGACAGCGGCGACGGAGTCCGTCGCGGCCAGCGGGCGCACAGCCCAGAGCATCAGCGCGATCGCGAAGGACACCAGGGGCCCGGCCGCCGCGACCAGGAACTCATCGCGGGGCCGACGGGCCGGGTCGATCTCAGAGACCCCGCCGAGCAGGAAGATCACGACCTTGCGCACGCGCAGGTTCAAGGCGTCGGCGACGAAGGCGTGGCCGAGCTCATGCAGCAGGATGGAGGCCGCGAACAGCACCGCGAAGGCGAAGGCGACGAGGTGGCCGCCGGTCCGGCTCAGCCCTGGGACCGCATCGGTGGCGATGCTCCCGTAGCTGACGGTGATGAGCGCGGCGATGATCAGCCACGACGGCGCCAGCAGGATCGGGGCGCCCCGCAGACGCCCGAGCAGCAGCCCATCGCGCCAATGCCAGGCGTCGTCGGCCTCGCGGTCCCGGCGGTCGGGCCCAGTGCTTGCGGGGGGTGCAGTCATGGCGGCGCCCATCCTCCCACTGGACGGCTCCGCCGCCGTTCACCTGCGCCGGCCCTCGTACTGTGATCTCCATGGCCCACGTGCGCGACGACGCCGGGCCCGCCGCCGGCGAGGCCGCGGGGCTGAGGGAGCCGGCGCCCCCGTCGCTGCGCGGCTTCCTGGCCAGCGTCGTGGTGCTGATGCTGCTGGTTGGCGCATTCTCGGTGTTTGTCATCCGCCCGTTCCTGGCCGAGCCGTTCTACATCCCGTCCGCCTCGATGGAGCCGACGCTGCATGGCTGCGACGGCTGCGTCCCGGATCGGGTGCTGGTCGACAAGCTCAGCTACCGCTTCCGCTCCCCGGCGCGCGGCGAGGTCGTGGTGTTCGATCGCCCGGCGAATCTGAGCGTGGCCGAGGACCGGTTGATCAAGCGCGTCATCGGGCTGCCCGGCGAGACTGTCAGCGGCCACGACGGCGCGGTCTGGATCGGCGACCGGCCACTCGACGAGCCCTACGTCAATCCGGCCTGCAACGGGACCGCGGACTTCGGCGCGGTGACCGTGCCGGCCGGCCGGGTATTCGTGATGGGCGACAACCGCTGCAACTCCCTGGATGGGCGCGTCTTCGGCCCGATCAAGGAGTCGACCATCGTGGGGCGGGCCTTCCTTATTGTCTGGCCGCTGGACCGCCTGCACTGGCTGTGATCCGCTCCGATCCGCTCGCCGGCGGCCGCGGGATCGCGCACAGCTGCGGAATTGTCGGCCCTACGTCATATCGTCTGATCCATGACAACGGAGACCGTCGCTGCGCCCGGCATGGACCCGCCCGGCATCGACGTGCCCGCCGTTCGCCCCATCGCGTCGCTGTCCCCGTCGCGCGCGGCCGATTTCAAGACCTGCCCGCTGCTCTATCGGTTCCGCAGCATCGACCGGATCCCTGAGGCCCGCTCATCGGCGGCGACGCGGGGCACGCTCGTGCACTCGGTGCTGGAGCGGCTCTTCGACCTCCCGGCCCCCGCGCGCACGCACGCCGCCGCCGCCGCGCTGGTGCGCCCTGAGTGGGAGAAGCTGCTGCTGGACGACCCTGACGTCGCCGCCCTGTTCCCCTCCGATGATGGCTCCGCGCCAGCCGGGCCGGAACTCGAGGCCTGGCTGGAATCCTCCCGGGGGCTCCTGGAGAACTACTTCGCACTCGAGGACCCGACCCGGATCGAGCCGGCCGCCCGCGAGCAGCATGTCGAGGTCCTGCTCGAGGGGCTGACGCTGCGGGGCTATATCGACCGGATCGACATCGCCCCGACCGGCGATATCCGGATCGTGGACTACAAGACCGGGGCCAGCCCGCGCGAGGCATTCGAGGGCAAGGCGCTGTTCCAGATGAAGTTCTATGCGCTGGTGCTCTGGCGCACCCGCGGCGTTGTCCCCCGTCAGCTGCGCCTGATGTACCTGGCCGATCGCGACACCTTGACCTACTCCCCTGACGCTGAGGAGCTCGAGCGGTTCGAGCGGACGCTCCGGGCCATCTGGGCCGCGATCGCGTTGGCCATCGAGACGCGGGACTTCCGGCCCAGCCCCAGCCGGCTATGTGACTGGTGCGACCACCACGCCCGCTGCCCCGCATTCGGCGGCACCCTCCCGGCGTGGCCGGAAGGGGCGCAGGCCGGGACGCCGGAGGTACCTGACTCCCCCGCCGCTGGTTGATCGACTGGCCGTCCATCCGCAGGCCGCCTCGGGGATGACCCTGAGCCGCGGATGGGCGCCAGCCCGGATTACTCGTTGCCGGTGCCTCGATAGCGTGCTCTAGCAACTGCTCGCGAATCCACCGACGCAAGGACGTGATGCTCGATGACCTCCCCCGCCGCCGCGCCAACCAACGCCGGGACCGCCAGCGCTGGCATCGCCGCCCAGGCTCTGGACGTCACGAAGGTCTACGGCACCGGGGAAACCCAGGTACGAGCCCTCGACGGGGTCAGTGCGGACTTCGCCAGCGGCCAGTTCCACGCGATCATGGGGCCTTCTGGATCGGGCAAGTCCACCCTCATGCACTGCCTCGCAGGCTTGGACACGATCAGCTCCGGCGAGGTTCTGATCGCCGGCCGACCGCTGTCCAAAGCCGGCGACAAGGAGCTGACGGAGCTCCGTCGCGAGCACGTCGGGTTCATCTTCCAGCAGTTCAATCTGCTGCCGACCCTCACGGCCCGGGAGAACATCCTGCTGCCGCTGTCGATCGCCGGCCGGAAGCCCGATCCGAAGTGGTTCGACGCGGTCATCGACGCCGTGGGCCTGCGCGATCGCCTCTCGCACCGCCCGACCGAGCTGTCGGGCGGCCAGCAGCAGCGCGTGGCCTGCGCGCGGGCCCTGGTGTCCCGGCCGGCGGTGGTGTTCGCCGATGAGCCGACCGGCAACCTCGATTCGACCAGCGCGCTCGAGGTGCTCGAGCTCCTGCGCCGCACAGTCGATGAGTTCGGGCAGACGATCGTGATGGTCACCCACGATGCCAAGGCCGCGGCCTTCGCCGACCGGATCCTGTTCCTGGCCGATGGGCGCATCGTCGATGAGATGCACGGGCGCCCGACGGCGGAGTTGGTGCTCGACCGCATGAAGCAGATCGATGCCCGCGTCGCCGGTGCCCCGATCCCCGCATCCGAGCCGCGCTGATGTGGCGCGCCACCGTTCGGTCGCTGCTCGGGCGCAAGTTCCGGCTGATTCTCACCAGCATCTCCATCGTGCTGGGCGTCAGCTTCGTCAGCGGCGCGTTCATCCTCACTGACAGCCTCTCGACCCGGTTCGACAGCCTCTTCCAGTCGGTCAACCAGGACATCGATGTCGAGGTCCGCGGCGTCCCCGTATCCGGCGATGTGCCCGATCTCGGCCTGGGCGATGGCCGGGTGCCGATCCCGGAGGCCATTCTCGATGGCGTCCGCAAGGTCGACGGCGTCGAGTACGCATCCCCGGGCGTCACCGGCCAGGCGGTTGTCGTCGGCAAGGACGGCAAGGCGATCGTGGGCTTCGGGCCGCCGGCGCTGGGCGGCAGCTGGGACCCTGACGATAAGGAGAGCCCGCTATCCCTGCGCTCCGGGCGCGCGCCGAACGCCGATGACGAGGTTGTCCTCACTGCGTACACGGCGGACGAGGCCGATGTCGCGGTCGGGGACGAGGTCCGCATCGTGGCCGCCGGCGGCACTCAGACGTATGAGGTCGTCGGCATCGCCCAGTACCGCGATGGCAACCGCGACAGCCTCGCCGGCGAGACGTACGCCGCGTTCACGATCCCCGAGGCCCAGCGGATGCTCAATGTCCCGGGCGGCTACTCGATCATCGACGTGCATGGCAGTGGCGATGTCTCCAACGATCAGCTGAAGCAGCGCATCGAGCAGGTGGCCGGCTCACAGACCGAGGTGCTGACCAACGACGAGCTCAATGCCGAGCAGACCAGCGATATCAAGGAAGGGCTCGGCTTCTTCAATACCTTCCTGCTGGTCTTCGCCGGTGTTGCGCTGTTCGTCGGGGCGTTCATCATCGCCAACACCTTCTCCATACTGGTCGCGCAGCGCACCCGGGAGCTCGCCCTGCTGCGGGCGCTCGGGGCCAGCCGCGGGCAGGTCACGCGCTCGGTGCTGGCGGAGGCCTTCGTGGTGGGCCTCATCAGCAGCGCGGTGGGCCTGGCCGGCGGCGTCGGGCTGTCCTATGGGCTCCAGGCGCTGTTCTCCCTGCTGGGCCAGGGATTCCCCGACGGGCCGACCAGGATCGAGCCGCGGACGATCATCGTGGCGCTCATCGTCGGCGTCGGCGTCACCTGCGCGGCGGCGTTGTTCCCGGCTCGCAAGGCGGCGCGGATCGCGCCGGTGGCGGCCATGCGCGACAGTGCCATCCCGGACAAGCCGCTGCGGCGGCAGGCAACAGTCGGCGCCGTGCTCGCCGCGGCCGGCGCGGTAGCGATGTTCATCGGGCTCACCGGCGGCCCGCTCCTGGTGCTGGGCCTCGGCGTCCTCCTGGTCTTCCTCGGGGTGGCCCTCCTCTCGCCGGTGCTGAGTCGCCCGGTTGTTGCCGGCCTCGGGGCGATCCTGGGGCGCAGCATCACCGGCCGCCTTGGCACCGAGAATGCCTCGCGCAACCCGCGGCGCACCGCAGCCACCGCCGCGGCACTGATGATCGGCCTTGCGCTGGTCGGGGCCATCGGCGTCATCGGGGCGAGTGCGAAGACATCGATCAAGGACCTCGTGCAGGGCACCGGAGCCGACTTCATCATTCAGTCGACTATCCAATTCGGGGCGGCGGCCGGAGTGTCCGACGACGCCCTGGCCAAGATCGACGACGTCGCCGGCATCGACTCGATCTCGACCCTGGCCTTCGATCAGGCCCACATCGATGGCGATGGCACCACCGATGGCGTCCAGGCCGCCAACGACGGGTACGTGTCGACGATCCTCGATCTGAAGGCGGTCGACGGAGATGTCGACCGTGTGCCCGACGGATCAGTGCTGATCAGCGAGTCATCCGCGAAGGATCGGGGCCTTGCCGTCGGTCAGAAGATCAAGCTGACGTACAGCACGGGGCAGGGGTCGACCCTGAAGGTGGCCGGGGTGTTCGAGGACAACTCGCTGGCCGATGGGCTGATCGTGCCGATCGGCGAGCGGGCGAAGTTCTTCGACACCGATGTGCAGATCGCGTTCGTCTCGGTCTCCGATGGCGCCGACATGGATGATGTGCATAGCCGGCTGGATAAGGCACTGGCGGACTTCCCGACGATCGATGTGCAGGATCAATCCGAGTTCACCAAGCAGCAGACCGCGCAGATCGACCAGGTCATCGTGGTGTTCCAGGGCTTCCTGGTGCTGGCGATCGTCATCGCGGCGATCGGCATCGTCAACACCCTGGCGCTCTCGGTCCTGGAGCGGACTCGGGAGCTCGGCATGCTCCGGGCGATCGGGATGACGCGGAAGCAGGTCAAGCGGATGGTCCGGACGGAGTCGGTCATCATCGCGCTGTTCGGGGCGCTGCTGGGTGTTGTCGTGGGTGTCGGCTTCGGGATCGCGCTGCAGCAGGCGCTGTCGGATCAGGGCATCGAGAAGCTGGCGCTGCCGTGGCTGCAGTTGATCATCTACGTCATCGTCGCTGCGATCATCGGCGTGCTGGCGGCGGTGCTGCCGGCCCGTCGGGCGGCCAAGCTCAACATCCTGAACGCGATCAAGACCGAATAGGGGCCTGCGGGAGCTCGCCGCGCTCGATGCTGGAGGCGAGCTCCCTGACCGG
The DNA here is from genome assembly GCA_025966155.1 of Pseudonocardiales bacterium. Taxonomy (GTDB): domain Bacteria; phylum Actinomycetota; class Actinomycetes; order Mycobacteriales; family Jatrophihabitantaceae; genus RYN-150. Next base: position 1,368 of record JAOPVO010000337.1, on the reverse strand, counting down.
CCCCGGCGGCGGGTGGGAATCCAAGCGGTCAAGGCGGCCACAGCCGCTTCAGGCGCGCGGCTGCATGAACTGGGCGAGGCCCTCAACCGTCAGGCCGACAAGGGTGTCGCGGAGCGTGCGGTTGGGGCCGGCGGGCAGCGGGACCTCGCTGGGCACGCCCAACACCGAGCAGCCCGCGGCCTCGCCCGCGGTGACCCCGAGGACCGAATCCTCGATGACAAGGCAGTCGGCCGGCTCCACGCCCAGCAGCGCAGCCGCGCGCCGATACGGCTCTGGGTGCGGCTTGCCGTGGTCGACCTCATCGCCGCACACGATGGCCTGGAAGCGATGGGCGCCAATCGTGTTCAGTGCCAGCGTTGTGAGGCTTCGACGGGTGGCCGTGACCAGCGCCATCGGGAGCCCGGCGGCACTGACCGCATCGAGCAGGTCCTGCGCGCCTGGGCGCCACGGCAGCGGGCCGCTGAACAGGACGGCCGTTCGCTCGGTCAAGTAGGCCGCCGAGGCCTCTGGATCAGCCTCGACCCCGAGGTCCGCGTGGAGCAGCGCGATCGACCGGGCCATACTCGACCCGACCATGCTCTCGCGAGTGTGCTGCGACAGCGTGCCGCCCAGCCACGCGGCAGTATCGGCGAGGGAGATGTCCCAGACTTTCTCGGAATCAACCAGCGTGCCGTCCATATCAAATAGCACTGCACGCAATGTGCCCGTTGGAAACGCCGGACTAGAGGGCACTGGGTACCCCGCTGCTGCATAGTGCGTACAGAGCAGGGAGGACTCGCGATGCAGCGACACCTCCACCGTCGGCTGCAATGGCGGTGTCGGGCCCGCGACTGACGATCGGCTTGGCAAATGACCTGCCGATCGAGCTGCTGACGATCGCACCGTGCCCAGCCAGCCCTGCGACGGCCGAGCCCGGCTCGCCGATGAGGCCGGCACGCGACAGCAGCTTTCTGGTCATGCCTGGTGTCTATGAGACCCCCGGCAGCCTTGTTTCGCTACCTGGATGCTCGACTCCGGGAAAGACCGGAAGTCAATAGCGTGCTTACTGCTGCGCGTCGACGCACCGGGGGGAACCTGGAGCCGCAGAAGCGCAACCCGAGACGCGGACGCGGCGCCGAGGCGCCACCCGGCTGGACGACGCCGTCCCGCCCCGGCGGGCGCCGGGACGGGACGGGGACGGGACGGGACGGGACGGGACGCGGACGGACCTAGCGGTGGTCGGTAGACGGGGCGGTGTTCCTGTCCGCCTGGACCTGGTCGATCTGCTCCTTGCGGACGGTACCGCTGACGGTCTCGTTGTCCGTGACGGTCTCGGTGGCCAGGCGGACCCGCTCGACCGGTACGGCTTCGGTGGCCACAACCGGGCGC
>JAOPVO010000328.1 GCA_025966155.1 Pseudonocardiales bacterium | reverse complement strand
CGAAGACGGCGGCTTCGGTGTTCCACATCTCGATCGCCGAGCTGAGCGTCATGAGGTCATGCTCGCCCGGTGTCGGCCAACGCGCCAGGCAGCATCCTCGGAGCCCGGCCGACCTGTCGCTGAGCGGGCGCTCAAGGGTCGCCTGCTACCGATAAGTTGTGCGTCGCCGCGACGTCGATCGCAAGTGCCTCGCTGCAGCTCGGCGAGCCTCCATTGCTGTCCGGGCGACCCGCCAGCCACCACTGACCGCGGCACAGGACGTCCTCATCGGGAATCATCGGACCCTATGCGCCGGGTGAGACAGTCGTTAGGTTGAGGCAGGCCGCTGCCGACCCTGGAGGTCACCTATGACGTCGACACCGGACGACAAGCGCGTGGCTAAGGCTCTTGACCTCGCACGTTCGGAGTTCGAGCGCAGTGGAGGCCTACAACTCCGGGGCGACGCGGAGGCCTACGTCCGTCGGCGTCTCATGGGCGCTCTTGCTCAAGCCGAGGCTGACGGCCGCAAAGACCAGTTCGACGCCGCTGCTGCCGAGATGGTGGCCAAGGTGGTTGAGCAGTTGAAGCCGCAGAAGGGAGGCACCTTCTGGGATCGTCGCGGTCGAGGCCTCCCCGGAAGGCAGCAGAACTACCGACACATCGATGGGCCACCGCGCGGCATGCCCGACGAGGAGCGGGTCATGACTGCCTTCGGGGTCATCTGTCCGCTGTGGCCGTTCTGCTGATGGTTATTCAGCAGCCCCCGGCCGGCGGTCCCCCAGCACCCGTAGCCCCCGCCCCTCCCGACGCCAAGACCCAGTTCGAGTTCGCCCGCAGCGTCGTGCAGCAGATCATCACCTTGGCCACTGGCGTCATCGCGGTCACCGTGACGTTCTTCGACAAGTTCGACAAGGACCCGAGTCCCTTCGCCGAGATCGTGATGACCTGGTCGTGGATCATTCTCGCGGCGGCGATCTTGTTCGGCGTGCTCGCGATGATGGCGCTGACTGGCTCGCTCTCAAAGGCAACGCCCAATGGTGTCTATGGCGCCAGCGTCACGCTGTTCTCAGGCGTCCAGATCCTTCTCTTCGTAGTCGGCCTGGGTTTGACGGTCTGGGCCAGCGGCCTTGCCCTAGGGGCGCCGGAGTCGAACTGCAACACGAAGAGCGAGACGGTGACAACTGTCGGCGATACGAAGACCACGACGACAATCACAGACTCCTGCTAACACCTGACGCACGTCAGGCGTGTAGGCGACCAAGGCCTACGACGACGTCGCGGCCATCGTCCGCGGCGGCCATGACCCGGCAGCCTATTTCTGGGTGGCTCGACGTGGAGACCACCAACAGTTGGGAAGGCGACACCATCTCGAACCGGGCCGTCCTGGAGGGCATGACCGACTACTTCGGCTCCCAACACGTCCAGGGCGGTGCACGGCCCGCAATGGCGTCCGCGTCGATCGGGACACGGACGGTCGGACAGCGTCGCGCGGAATGCTTCGTCCACTATGTGCGCCGGATCTGGACGTTCGGCTTGCTCGCAGGGCCGGAGGTTCTTGTAGTCGTCAGCAGATAGGAGGTCGCATCTGCTGCCGCACGCTGTTGCCGGTTTGACGTCGATCAAGCTAGGCAAGTGTTAAGCGAAGACGCAGCGCGACAAGCGCCGAGGCAGCGAACAAGCTGGCGCACAGCAGCAGCGCCGATGTCATCCCGCTCGCCGCGGCCACCGCCGTGATCGCGGCACCGCAGACGATCTCGCCCACGTATTCGGACTGGGCTAACAGGGAGTGCATCGTCGCGCGCACGTGGCCGCTGGCGTTCTCGTTGACCCAGATGGCGCTCATGGTGCGGGCGATCGGCTCGGCGGTGGCCGCGACCACGACCACCGCGACCGTCGCCGTGGTGGGGTCCGGTGCGAGTGCGAACACGCTCAACCCGAGGGCGGCGATGGTTCCGCCCGCGACGTAGCACCCTCGGCCGGTCGCCGGATCTCTGACGCGCCGCTCGATGATCCGCAGCACCACCGCCCCGAGCAGAAGCATGAGCACGCTCAGTCCCGTGAACCAGACAAGCGGCCGAGCTGGGAACCCGACGTCGATCAGACGCAGCTGGTATAGGCGGGCGTACTCGTGCGCGCCGTTGGTGAGCAGGGTGGCGACGAGCACCACGCGGACCACCGGGTTTCGGCGCGCCAGGCGCAGGGCGTCGGCGGCGACCGACCGCGACGCCGCCCAGCGGCGCGAACGGGCGGGCGCGAAGCGCAGTTCCCGGAACCGGGTTAAGACGTAGAAACCGAGCAAGACCATTCCTGCTCCGGCCAGGGTCATCGTCGTGCCACGCGGGATCAACGACGCCAGCAGTCCCAGGGCGATGATTCCCGCAGCGGATCCCAGCAGCTGTATCCGTCCCAACCGCACGATCACGCTTGTCATCCGATCGGGCTGGTCCAGTTCGTCAGTGATCCAGGCGATGTCGGCCCCGCTGGCGAAGGTCCATGAGAGCCCCCACAGCATCTGCGTGGCGAGGATCGCGATGAAGTCAGTGACCAGACCAGTCGCCATCATCGCCGTGCCCATCAGCACGTGCGAGATCACCAGCGACCATCGCCGGCTTATTGTGTCAGCGACGACGCCCGCCGGAATCTCACAAAGCAGTGCGACGAGCCCTTGGCCGATGGTGATAGAGCTCAGTTGTGCGGGGCCCAGACCGGCGTCGACGATGAGGTAGACGCTGGTGACCAGCCACCAGCCGCGATGCAGGAACGCCCGGGCGAATGTCCACCGGAGTAGGACGCTGACGGCATCGGGCGGGCGGCGGGTGATTATCCTGGGACGCTAGCCGGAAAAGGCGGTCGGCGCCTGCCGATTTCAGCAGTAGCAGGAGCCGACAGCTCGCCGGTCCTTCAGGGCAAGCTGCGCGAGCACGCGCCTTACCCGTGCGGCGCCGTCCCCGCGCATCTCGCCACGAAGCGTCGCGTCGTGTCGACTGACCCTCATGGCAGGAGCCGGCACAACGGCCTGCAGTAGCCGGGTCGGCCGACGGCCGCTTTGGGCGCTGCCTAATTCACGGCTCGGATTAGCGTGCAGTGCGTGGAGTTCAGTCGCGACCTGCGCGCCGCCGTCATCACAGGCGAGATCACCGTCTCAGTCCGGTTATGGACCCGTCCTCAGGTGAAAGAAGGAGGGCGTTACCGGGTCGGCACAGCGCAGATCGAAATCGATTCGGTCGAGCTGATGCCGTTCGGGGCGCTCGCCGGCGAAGATGTGCAGCGCTCTGGAGAACTCGACCTCGAGTCCCTGCGCCGACGAGCCGCGCATAGCGGGCCGATCACCGAGGACACTCTCGTATACCGCGTCGAATTCCATGTTCTCAACGAAGAACCCGCCGTCTGAGCGAGCGCGACCACCAGAGCACGGTGGTCGGCGGCTTCGCGTTAGGCAACCAGGCCGCATCTGGTCGTTCATCTACCCCCGCCACCGCCTGAAGACAGCATCGGCGGCGCCATCACATTCAAGCCGCTGGCGACCTGAGCAACCGCCCATGGCCCCAGACGAATGCCACTGCCGCCGTTGGGCTCGATGCGGGGCGTTCGAGGAAACTTCGGGGATGCAGCTTGTCGGCCATGTAGGGGCCGCCTGTGATGAGGATGGTGCGCTGAGCAGATCCCATGGATTCCGATGCCTCATCCAGCCGAAGCAGCTTGGTCCGGCGGTCGATGATCTTCAGGATGAGACGAAGGGAGCTACGCCTCAGGATCAGCCCAGGAGACGCCCGGACCCAACGCGTGCCGTCGGGTTACCGCGTCCTCGCGCAACTCAGCGCTGTTCACGGGAGAGCCGGGCGACCCCCGCCCCATCAGAACACCGTCGGGTACTGGTGGCGCACGACGAAGGCCAAGGCCGCGGTCGACCAGCTGCGCCTGCACGATCTGCGGCACTACTTAGTCGTCGGGCCTGATCGCGGCCGGCTGCGACATCGTCGCGGTTCAGCGCGCGCTTGGCCACGCCGCCACCACCACCACCCTCAACACGTATTCGCACCTGTGGCCATCCGCGGAGGATCGAACCAGGACGGCGGCGGCCGAGATGTACGCGGCCTCGCGTCCTAGGCACTCCCTGCGGACCGGCACCAATCTGAGTAGCTACAGACCTTATGACGGAAGCACCAGAGGCGATGCCTAGACGTTGAAGCGGAAGTCCACTACGTCGCCGTCGGCCATCACGTAGTCCTTGCCCTCGATGCGCACTCGGCCCTTGGCCTTGGCCTCGGCCATGGAGCCGGCGGCGATCAGGTCCTCGAACGACACGATCTCGGCCTTGATGAACCCGCGCTGGAAGTCGGTGTGGATCACGCCAGCGGCCTCCGGCGCGGTGGCGCCGACCGGGATCGTCCACCCCCGCGACTCCTTGGGCCCGGCGGTCAGGTAGGTCTGGAGCCCGAGGGTGCCGAAGCCGATCCGCGCCAGCTGATCGATGCCCGACTCCTCCTGCCCCATCGACTG
>JAOPVO010000278.1 GCA_025966155.1 Pseudonocardiales bacterium | reverse complement strand
TTCGAGCGCAAGGTCGTTGGGCGGATGCAGCTGCGGATCGGCCCGAACCGGACCGGCCCCTGGGGCACGCTGCAGTCCTTGGCCGACGGCATCAAGCTGGCGTTCAAGGAGGAGATCATCCCGACGCTGGCGGACAAGCCGGTGTACTGGCTCGCTCCGATCGTCAGCACCACCACCGCCTTCCTCGCCTTCGCCGTCATCCCGTTCGGCCCTGAGGTCTCTATCTTCGGGCAGCACACGGCCCTGCAGCTGACCGACCTCCCTGTTGGCGCGCTGTGGGTGCTTGCCTGCTCGGCCCTGGGCGTCTACGGGTTGATCCTGTCCGGATGGGCGTCGGGCTCCAGCTACCCGCTGCTGGGTGGGCTGCGCTCCGCGGCGCAGGTCATCTCCTATGAGATCGTGATGGGGCTATCGATCGTCGGGGTGTTCCTCTACGCCGACACGATGTCCATGTCCGGCATCGTCGCGGCCCAGGCCGACCGGTGGAATATCAGCACGTTGCTGCTGCTGTCCTTCGGGATCTTCTGCATCGCGATCGTCGGCGAGACCAACCGCGCGCCGTTCGACCTGCCGGAGGCCGAGTCAGAGCTCGTCGGCGGGTTCCACACCGAGTACTCCTCGATGAAGTTCGCCCTGTTCTTCCTGGCTGAGTACGTCAACATGGTCACGGTCTCGGCGATGGCGACCACGCTGTTCCTGGGCGGCTGGCGCGCGCCGGCGCCGATCTCCACGGTGTGGGCCGGCTCCAACGAGGGCTGGTGGCCGATCCTGTGGTTCACCCTCAAGATCATCGTGTTCCTGTTCGCCTTCGTATGGCTGCGCGGAACGCTGCCCCGCCTGCGCTACGACCAGTTCATGCATCTCGGCTGGAAGCTGCTGCTGCCGCTGAGCCTCGTGTGGCTCGTGGCCGTGGCGTTCCAGCGCGTCCTGGCCGACCGGTGGGACTCGAACGTCAAGTCGACGCTCTGGGTCGCCGGTCCGGTGATCGTGATTTTCCTGATCGTGGTCGCCGTCCACGACGTCACCAAACGCAATGAGCGCGCTGCTCGGGACGAGGACGATGCGGCCGATGCGCTGCTGGGCCCGGCGTTCCCGACGCCGCCGATGGATCTGATCGTGCCGCCGAGCCCGAGTCTCGTGGCGGCCGGCATGACCAGCGGGAGCCGCCGCGGGATTTCCGCGGGCAGCGACTTCGGGGCGAGCGACAGCGATAGCGGGACAACCGAGGGGAGCAGCCGAAATGGCTGAGTACGACGACGAACCGACCGGGAGCGCACTGGGCTTCGCGAAGGGGTTCGGCCTCACGTTCTCGAACATGTTCCGGCATGTCGCGACGGAGCAGTACCCCTTCGACGTGAAGAAGACGGCGCCGCGCTATCACGGGCGGCATGTGCTCAACCGCCACCCCGACGGGTTGGAGAAGTGCGTCGGCTGCGAGCTGTGCGCTTGGGCCTGCCCTGCCGACGCGATCTACGTCGAGGGCGGCGACAACACCGAGGAGGAGCGCTACTCACCCGGTGAGCGGTACGGCAAGGTCTACCAAATCAACTATCTGCGCTGCATCTTCTGCGGGCTGTGCATCGAGGCCTGCCCGACGCGGTCGCTGACGATGAGCAACGAGTACGAGCTCGCGCTGGATAACCGGCAGGACCTCATCTTCACCAAGGAGCAGTTGATGGCTCCGCTGCTGCCGGGCATGGAGGCCACTCCGCACCCGATGCGCCTCGGTGACACCGACACCGACTACTACGTCCGCGAGAAGGGCCTGGGCGAGGTCGGGGACATCCAGAGCACGGCCAACGCCGCCGCGAAGACGCACAGCGGTCGCGCGCAGGCGATCGAGGTTGGAAGGCACCACGCATGAGCGAGCATCGAGCGAGGAACGAGCGAGGCGCGGAGCTCGTGCTTGTAGGGGGAGCGGCATGAGCTCAGCTCAGTTGCTCGCATCCGGCGAGCTGTTGCATGGCGACGTCCCGTTGGGCGAGGCCATCGCGTTCTGGGTCTTCGGCCCGATCGCGCTGTTCGGCGCGCTCGGGATGGTGCTGGCCCGAAACGCGGTCCACTCGGCGCTGTCGCTGGTGGCCACGATGATGTCCCTCGGTGTCTTCTACCTGATCCAGCAGGGCCCGTTCCTGGGCCTCGTGCAGGTGATCGTCTACACCGGCGCGATCATGATCCTGTTCCTCTTCGTGCTGATGCTGGTCGGACGCGACTCGTCGGATTCCCTCGTCGAGGTGCTGCGCGGCCAGCGAACCGCTGCGGTCGTGCTGGGCGTCGGATTCGCCGTGCTGGTGGGTGCGACTGTCGGCCACGCGATCGGGGACACCAAGCCGGTTGACCTGGACGCGCAGAATGCGGGCGGCTCGAATGTCCAGAGCATCGCCCAATTGCTCTTCACCAAGTACCTCATGGCCTTCGAGCTGACCTCGGCGCTGCTCATCACCGCCGCCGTGGGTGCGATGGTGCTGGCCCACGTCGAGCGCGACGGCCGCAAGCGGACGCAGAAGTCGTATGCGCAGGCACGCATCCGCAGTGGCCGCCCGCAGCCGCTGTCCCCGCCCGGCGTCATGTCCAGCGGCAACCACATCGGCACCCCGGCTCTGCTGCCGGACGGCACGCCACTGAGGGAGTCGGTCTCCAGGTACGTACCGAGCCCGCTGCACCGTGACGCGCAGATCGAGCAGCTCGAGAGGGCCCGCGTCGCCGAACGCCGGCAGGCCGATGCACTGGAGGACCGAGCGTGAATCCGTCCTACTACCTGATCTTGTCGGCGCTGCTGTTCACTATTGGCGCCGTCGGGGTCTTGGTGCGCCGCAACGTCATCGTCGTGTTCATGTGCGTCGAGCTGATGCTCAACGCGGTCAACCTGACGCTGGTGACGTTCTCGCGTATCAACGGCACGCTCGACGGGCAGATCATGGCGTTTTTCGTCATGGTCGTTGCGGCCGCCGAGGTTGTTGTCGGGCTCGCGATCATCATGTCCATCTTCCGAACGCGACGCTCGGCCTCGGTCGACGACGCCACGTTGCTGAAGTACTGAAAGGGATCTGGTGAGCGCAACGTTCACGGCCGCGCTGAGTAGCGCCGCCGAGGAAGGCCTCGCGTCCGCGGAGGGGATCCAGTCAGCCGCATGGCTGCTGGTTGCCGTCCCGGCGCTGTCCGCTGCGATCCTGCTTCTGGCAGGCAAGCGCGCGGACAAGTGGGGCCACTACCTCGGTGCTGCCGTACCGATCGGGCTGTTCGTCTACGTCCTGGCCCTGTTCTTCTCCATCAAGGGCGAGCACGGCGAGGAGCGGGTGCGCGATCTGCACCTCTTCAGCTGGATCCCGGTCTACGACTTCAATGTCGATGTCGGCCTCCTGCTGGACCCGCTGTCGATCACCTTCTGCCTGCTCATCACCGGCGTCGGCTCCCTGATCCACATCTACTCGATCGGCTATATGGAGCACGATCCAGGGCGCCGGCGGTTCTTCGCCTACCTGAACCTCTTCATCGCCGCGATGCTGCTGCTGGTTCTGGGCAACGGCTACCTGCTGCTCTACGTCGGCTGGGAGGGCGTGGGCCTCGCGTCGTACCTGCTCATCGCGTTCTGGTACTACAAGCCAGCCGCCGCCACCGCCGCGAAGAAGGCGTTCATCGCCAACCGCGTCGGCGATGTCGGGCTGTCGCTGGCGATCATGCTGATGTTCCTGTACCTCGGGACCACGTCCTACGCCGGTGTGTTCGCCGGTGTCGGCGGCGCCAGCACAGGGGTCCTGACGGCAATCGCGCTGATGCTTCTGCTCGGCGCCTGCGGCAAGTCCGGGCAGTTTCCGCTGCAGACCTGGCTGCCGGATGCGATGGAGGGCCCCACCCCGGTGTCGGCCCTCATCCACGCCGCGACGATGGTCACCGCCGGGGTCTACCTGATCGCCCGCTCGGCCCCGATCTTCGACGGGTCGGAGGCCGCGCAGACCGTCGTGGTCATCGTCGGCGCCATCACGATCCTCTACGGCTGCATCTGCGGCTGCGCCCAGGACGACCTGAAGAAGGTCCTGGCCTACTCGACCGTCAGCCAGATCGGCTACATGTTCCTGGCCGTCGGCCTCGGCCCCGCGGCGTACGCCTTCGGCATCCTGCACTTGCTCACGCACGGCTTCTTCAAGGCCGGGATGTTCCTGGGCGCGGGCTCGGTCATGCACGCCATGAACGACACGATCGACATGCGCCGCTTCGGGATGCTGCGAAAAGTCATGCCCATCACCTTCGTGACCTTCCTGCTCGGCTACCTGGCCATCATCGGCCTGCCGCCGTTCTCCGGCTTCTTCAGCAAGGACAAGATCATCGAGGCGGCCTTCAACAAGGGCGGCATCTCGGGCTGGATCCTGGGCCTCGTCGCACTCGTCGGCGCCGGCATCACCGCGTTCTACATGACGCGGGCGCTGGTCATGACGTTCTTCGGCGACAAGCGCTGGGCCAAGGACATGCACCCCCACGAGTCGCCGTTCACGATGACCGTGCCGATGATCATCCTGGCCTTCGGATCTGTCTTCGCCGGGTTCCTCCTGGTCCGGGGCGAGGCCCTGGTCAAGTGGCTCGAGCCCTCGGTCGGCCCGCACATCGAAGCCGAGCACCACACGATCTCGGTTGCCGTGCTCACGGCATTGACGCTGATCGTCGTGGCCGGCGGTATCGGCGGGGCGGTGCTGGCGTTCGCCCAGCGGCCCGTGCCCTCGTCGGCGCCGGTCGGCGTCTCGGTCATCACGACCGCGGCCCGCAAGAACCTCTACGCGGACGCCTTCAACGAGACCGTGCTCATGCGACCGGGCCAGTGGCTCACGCGGGCGCTCGTCTTCATCGACAACAAGGGAGTTGACGGCGTGGTCAACGGCCTCGGCGCATCGTTCGGCGGCGGATCGCGAAGGCTGCGGCAGCTGCAGACCGGGTTCGTGCGCTCGTACGCCCTGTCCATGCTCGCCGGAGCGGTCATCCTGCTGGCGGCGCTGCTGGCGGTGCGCTTCCAGTGAGCCAGAACCTCTCCCTGGTCGGGCTGATCGCCCTTCCGCTCGTCGGGTCGGCCGTCTGCTTCGGGCTGCCCAAGACCAATGCGCTGCTGGCTAAGCAAGTCGCGCTCTTCTTCTCCGTTGCCACGCTGATCTACACCATCGTGATCGGCGTCGCCTTCGATGCCGGCGGCGATCGCTTCCAGTTCGAGGCCAGCTATGACTGGATCAAGGCGTTCGGCGTGCACTTCGCCGTCGGCGTCGACGGCATCGCGCTGGTCCTCGTGGCGATGTCTGTGGTCCTCGTGCCGGCGGTGGTTCTGGCCTCCTGGAACAGCTTCGATTCTGCCGATGACGCCGAGGAACTGGACGCGCCGCAGCGCTCGGTGAAGAACTTCTTCGGGCTGGTGCTGCTGCTCGAGGTGTTCATGATCGGCGTGTTCGTCGCGACCGACGTGTTCCTGTTCTACGTGTTCTTCGAGGCCATGCTCATTCCGATGTACTTCATCATCGGCAGCTATGGAGGCCCGCGCCGGCAATACGCGGCGATGAAGTTCTTCCTGTACTCCCTCGTCGGCGGCCTGCTCATGCTGGCGTCGGTGATCGGCATCTACATCACCGCGGGCCAGAGCAGCTTCGCGTTCAGCGATCTGCTGGGCAATGTCCCTGATGGCGCCAGCCAGAAGTGGATCTTCCTCGGCTTCTTCGCCGCGTTCGCCATCAAGGCCCCTCTGTTCCCCTTCCACACGTGGCTGCCCGACGCCGGCGCCGAGGCCCCGGTCGGCGGCGCGATCCTGCTGGTGGGCGTGCTGGACAAGGTCGGCACCTTCGGCTTCCTGCGCTACTGCCTGCCGCTGCTGCCCGAGGCATCGCGGGACTTGGCCCCGTTGGTCATGATCCTGTCCGTCATCGGCGTGCTGTACGCAGCCTTCCTGGCTATGGGTCAGCGCGATATGAAGCGCCTGATCGCCTACACATCGGTGGCCCACTTCGGCTTCATCGGCTTGGGCATCTTCGCCTTCACGACCCAGGCCGGCACGGGCGCGGTGTTCTATATGGTCAACCACGGCCTCTCAACCGGCGCGCTGTTCATGTGCGTCGGGTTCCTGATCGCCCGGGGCAAGAGCCGCCAGATCTCCGACTACGGGGGCACGGCCAAGGTGACGCCGGTGCTGGGCGGGGCCTTCCTGCTCGCGGGGCTGTCGTCGCTGGCGCTGCCGGGCATGAGCACCTTCATCAGCGAGTTCCTGGTCCTGCTGGGCACATTCACCCGGCACAAGGCGCTGGCGGTCATCGCCACCACCGGCATTGTGCTCGCCGCGATGTACGTCCTGCTCCTGTACCAACGCACCATGCAGGGAACGGTCAACGAGAAGGTCGCGCACTTCCGGGACCTCAACGCCCGTGAGATCACTGCCGTGGCACCGCTGCTGGCGCTGATCATCTTCCTGGGTGTCTATCCCAAGCCGGTGATCGACATCATCAACCCGGCGATCAAGGCCACCATGCAGGACGTCGGCAAATCCGATCCTGCGGTGCCGAGCAGCTTCGGAGGAAGCAAGTGATCGCGCTGGCTGCACCACTCGAGACGATCACGTCGCCGTCGATTGCATACGGCGCGCTGCTGCCCGTGCTCATCGTCCTTGTCGCCGCGCTCGCCAGCGTGCTCGTCGAGGCCGGTGTCTCGCGGGAGTCCCGCTACGTCGTGCAGATGGCCCTGACCGTCGGCTCGCTGCTGGCGGCGCTGCTCGCGGTTATCGTGAAGCGGGACGAGCGCGTGGTCACTGCCGCAGGGGCGATCTCGGTCGACGGCGTCTCGCTGTTCCTCTGGGGGACCATCCTGTCGATGGCGATCCTCTGCGTGCTATTGATCGGCGAGCGGAGCGTCGACACCGGCAGCGCCGTCGTCGCGCAGGCCGCGGTGGTGGCCGGATCCAGCGGCGACCGCCGGATGGCCACGAGCACCCGCATCCAGACCGAGATCTTCCCGCTGACGCTGTTCGCCGTCACCGGCATGATGATCTTCCCGGCCTCGAACAACCTCCTGCTGATGTTCGTCGCGCTCGAGGTCCTGTCGCTGCCGCTGTACCTGATGTGCGGTCTGGCCCGTCGCCGGCGCCTGCTCTCGCAGGAGGCCGCGGTCAAGTACTTCCTGCTCGGGGCATTCGCCTCGGCGTTCTTCCTCTACGGCCTCGCGCTGATCTACGGCTACGCCAACTCCGTCGATCTGCCGGTTGTGCTCGCCTCGGCCTCGGCGTCGGGCAAGTCCGATGTCCTGCTGTACCTGGGCCTGGGCATGCTGCTCATCGGCCTGCTGTTCAAGGCCGGCATCGCGCCGTTCCACACCTGGACCCCGGACGTCTACCAGGGCGCCCCGACGCCGGTCACCGCGTTCATGGCCTCCTGCACCAAGGTCGCCGCGTTCGGCGCGATCGCCCGCGTGCTCTACGTCGGATTCAACAGCACGCAATGGGATTGGCGCCCCATCGTGTGGGGCGCGGCCATCGCCTCGATGGTCGTCGGCTCTGTCCTGGGCCTCACCCAGACCGACCTCAAGCGCCTGCTTGCGTACTCCTCGATCG
>JAOPVO010000247.1 GCA_025966155.1 Pseudonocardiales bacterium | reverse complement strand
GTCGCGGAGCTGGGCGCGCTGCCCGTGGTGCTGTTCACCGCCGGCGGCATCGCGACCCCGGCCGACGCCGCGAATATGATGCAGCTGGGCGCGCAGGGCGTGTTCGTCGGGTCGGGCATCTTCAAGTCCGGCAATCCGGCGCAGCGGGCCGAGGCGATCGTCAAGGCCACGACGTTCTACGACGACCCCGATGTCATCGCCAAGGTGTCACGCGGTCTGGGCGAGGCGATGGTCGGGATCAACGTCGAGGACATCCCGCAGCCGCACCGCCTGGCCGAGCGCGGCTGGTAATCCGCGACCCTCGGCCGCGGTAAAGGCGGGGTGTAGTCGTACCGGGTGTTGTGCGGCAAGATCGCGCCCATGACCACCCCGCCGGAGTACCCGGCCGCCAATCCGCCCGATCCGTATGGCCAGCAGCCGAACTTCGGCCCAGCGCAGGGCGGTCAGCCGCAGTATGGCCAGCCGCAGCCGCAGTACGGCCAGCAGCCGCCGTACGGCCAGCAGCCTCAGCAGTACGGGCAGCCGCAGTACGGCCAGCAGCCGCAGCAGTACGGGCAGCCGCCGTACGGCGGCTACCCCGGCCCGGGTCAGCAGAGGGACCCGGCGGCGCCGTACGGGCGCGACCCCGTCACCGGTCAGCCTTTCTCGGACAAGCAGAAGCTCGTCGCGGGCCTGCTCCAGATCCTCGTTGGCTCGGTCGGCGCCGGGCGCTGGTACTTGGGCAACTATGGGGTCGCGACCGCGCAGCTGCTGACCTGCGGCGGTCTCGGTATCTGGGCCCTCATCGACGGGATCATGATCTTGCTCGGCAAGGTCCCGGACAAGGAAGGGCGCCCGCTGCGGGACTGACCATGACGATGCTCGCGGAACCCAGCGCCCCGGCCGGCCTGCGGCCCCGGCGGCTCGTCGCTGCCGGCAGCGCGCTGATCCTCGGCGCGGCCGCGGCGGCCTACGTGTGGGCCGTCGACCCGCATGATCGGTCGGCGGTCCTGCCGCGCTGCCCGATCCACTGGGCGACGGGCTTGCAGTGCCCTGGGTGCGGCGGCCTGCGGATGGCGCACGACCTCATGCACGGCGACGTCGCCGAGGCATTCCGCGACAACGCCGTCCTGCTGATGGTCGCGCCGCTTCTGTTGGCGCTGCTGGGGATCTGGGGGCTGCGCTGGGTCCGCGGCGGTCGGGCGAGGCTCGATCCCCACATGACCGGCGCGTTGCTGGTGGTGGCGCTGGGTTGGTTCGTCCTGCGCAATATCGTCGGCTGGTAGCCCGAGGCCGCCCGTGCGGGCGCACGCCGGTGAGCGGCGGGGTCGTCGCGGCTCGTAAGGTTGGCGCCCGTGACTGCTACCCCGACCATCGGCGTCCTGGCGCTGCAGGGCGATGTGCGCGAGCACGTCCTGGCGCTCGAGGCGTGCGGGGCCTTCGCCCAGCGGGTCCGGCGCCCAGAGGAGCTCACGCATCTGGATGGGCTGATCATCCCCGGAGGGGAATCCACGACGATCTCGAAGCTGGCCGTCGCCTTCGATGTCATGGAGCCGCTGCGCGAGCGCATCGCCGGGGGCCTGCCGACCTACGGCTCCTGCGCCGGGATGATCCTGCTCGCCGACCGCATCCTGGATGCACCCGGCGATCAGGAGACGATCGGCGGGATGGACGCGACCGTGCGGCGCAACGCCTTCGGACGGCAGGTCGACTCGTTCGAGGCGGAGCTGGCCATCGACGGCGTCGAGGGAGTGCCGCTGCACGCGGTGTTCATCCGCGCCCCTTGGGTCGAGAGCCTGGGACCGGCCGCAACTGCGCTGGGAACGGTCGCAACGGGCCCGGCCGCCGGTAGGATCGTCGCGATTCGCCAGCAGCACCTGCTGGCCACGTCGTTCCACCCTGAGCTGACCGGGGACCGGCGTGTACACGAGTATTTCTGCGAGATGGTGAAGGGCGAGCGCTGATGAGCGGCCATTCGAAATGGGCAACGACCAAGCACAAGAAAGCCATCATCGACTCCCGGCGCGGCAAGCTCTTCGCCAAGCTGGTGAAGAACATCGAGGTGGCCGCGCGCAATGGCGGCGGCGACACCGACGGCAACCCCACGCTGTTCGACGCGATCCAGAAGGCGCGCAAGACCTCCGTGCCGCTGGACAACATCGAGCGGGCGGTCAAGCGCGGCTCGGGCGCCGAGGCCGGCGGGGCCGACTGGCAGACGATCATGTACGAGGGCTACGGCCCGAGTGGCGTGGCGGTGCTCATCGAGTGCCTCACCGATAACCGCAACCGCGCGGCCGGGGAGGTGCGCGTGGCCATGACCCGCAACGGCGGATCGCTGGCCGACCCCGGCTCGGTGTCCTATTTGTTCGCCCGCAAAGGCGTGGTCATCGTCGCCAAGGTCCCCGGCCTCACCGAGGACGATGTGCTCGCCGCGGTGCTCGACGCCGGCGCGGAGGAGGTCAACGACCTCGGCGAGTCGTTCGAGGTCGTCAGCGAGGCGACGGATCTGGTGGCTGTGCGCACCGCGCTCCAGGCCGCCGATATCGACTACGACTCCGCGGACTCCCCGTTCGTGCCGAGCATGCACGTCAGCCTCGATGAGGACTCCGCGCGCAAGATCCTCAAGCTGATCGACGCGCTCGAGGACTCCGACGACGTGCAGAACGTGTTCGCAAACTTCGATGTCAGCGATGAAGTGATGGCCGCGCTCGACGAGGAGTAGCGCCGGCGCCCTGCTCGCGGCGTCGCTTGCTCGGTGTGTCGCTCCGGCGATGCGTCTGCGCGGGCCTCTAGTCTCGAACGGACGTTCGACGCTCGATTGGCGAGCCGGGCAGCTGACGGGAGGCCGCACGGTGCGTGTTCTGGGTGTGGACCCTGGTCTGACTCGCTGCGGAGTGGGAATCGTGGACGGCGCCCCCGGGCGGCCGCTCACGATGCACATGGTCGGGGTGATCCGGACGCCCGCCGCCGCGCCCACCGGCGAGCGCCTGATGGCCATCTGCGATCAGCTCGAGGCGATGATCCGGGAGCACCGGCCCGACGCCGTTGCCGTCGAGCGGGTTTTCAGTCAGCACAACGTGAAGTCGGTGATGGGCACGGCGCAAGCCGCCGGCATCGCGATGCTCGCCGCCACCCGCGCGGGCATCCCGGTCGCACTGCACACCCCGACCGAGGTCAAGGCCGCCGTCACCGGCTCCGGGGCCGCGGACAAGGCGCAGGTCGGGGCGATGGTGACGCGATTGCTGCGGCTGGCGGCCCCCCCGAAGCCCGCCGACGCCGCCGACGCCCTCGCGCTGGCGATCTGCCACGTCTGGCGCGGGGCGGCGCTGCAGATGCGCGCCGATGCGCTCGCCGCGGCCGCCGCCACCCGGGTCCCGCGGCCCGGCGCCGACCGGATCGGAGCGGCCCGATGATCGCCAGCGTGCACGGGCTCGTTGCCGCCGTCGGCCCCGACGGCGCGGTCATCGAGGTCGGCGGCGTTGGCCTCGCAGTGTCGTGCGCCCCGGCAACACTGGCCCGGCTGCGGGTGGGGGAGCCCGCCCGTCTGGCCACCAGCCTCGTTGTCCGCGAGGACTCCCTGACGCTCTATGGATTCCCCGACGACGACGAGCGCGCGCTATTCGAGTTGCTGCAGACCGCGACGGGCGTCGGGCCCAAGGTGGCTCAGGCGGTCCTGGCGGTGCTGGTCCCGCGCGAGGTGCGACGCGCCATCGCCACAGCCGACTACACCACCCTCATGAAGGTGCCCGGCATCGGGCGCAAGGGCGCCGAGCGGCTCGTGCTGGACCTGCGCGATCGGATCGGGTCGATCGACGCCGGCTCGTCCGCCGTCGGCTCGCTGGGCGGCACAGTCTCCGCGGTGTCGCCGTGGCGCGACCAGGTCGGCCACGCGCTGTCCGGGCTCGGGTTCACCGGCAGCGAGGCGCAGGCGGCCCTGGATGTAGTGGCCACCGGCCTCCACGAGGCCCCCGAGACGCCCGATATCGCGGTGCTCCTCCGGCAGGCGATTCAGCTGCTGGGGCGGGCGTGAGCGGGTCGGCCCAAGACGGCCCGGGCGGGTCGGACGGGGCCGGGCTCGCCGGGACGGACGGCGCGGTCAGCCCGATCGAGGGCATCGACGAGCGCGCGGTCGAGGCGAGCCTGCGCCCAGCCGACCTCTCGGAGTTCGTCGGCCAGCCCAAGGTCCGGGAGCAGCTTCAGCTGGTGCTCGAGTCGGCCATGCAGCGCGGCCGCCCGCCGGACCACATCCTGCTTTCCGGCCCGCCCGGCCTGGGCAAGACGAGCCTGGCGATGATCACCGCCGCGGAGCTCGGCGCCCCGATCCGGATCACGAGCGGCCCCGCGCTCGAGCGGGCCGGGGACCTTGCCGCGCTGCTGACCAGCCTCGCGCCCGGGGAGATCCTGTTCATCGACGAGATCCATCGCATCGCGCGCCCGGCCGAGGAACTGCTCTACATGGCCATGGAGGACTTCCGGGTCGATGTGGTCATCGGCAAGGGCCCCGGCGCCACCGCGATCCCCCTGAGCCTGGAGCCCTTCACCCTCGTCGGGGCGACCACGCGGGCCGGGCTGCTCACGGGGCCGCTGCGCGATCGCTTCGGGTTCACAGCGCACATGGAGTTCTACGAGCCGGAGGAGCTGGACCTGGTGCTCCGGCGCTCGGCATCGCTGCTCGGCATCGATCTGCGCCCGGACGGCTCCATGGAGATCGCCGGGCGGTCCAGGGGCACGCCGCGCATCGCCAACCGCCTGCTGCGCCGGGTCCGCGACTACGCGCAGGTCCGCGGCGCCGGTGTTGTGGACGCCGCGACCGCGCGCACCGCGCTGGCCATCTACGACGTCGACGAGATCGGCCTGGACCGTCTCGACCGCGCGGTCCTCGACGCCCTCGTGCGCCGCTTCCACGGCGGGCCGGTCGGCGTGGCGACCCTCGCCGTTGCCGTCGGGGAGGAGATCGAGACCGTCGAGAGCGTCGCCGAGCCGTTCCTGGTGCGGGCCGGGCTGCTGGCCCGCACGCCGCGCGGACGGGTCGCCACCCCCGCCGCGTGGACGCATCTGGGGCTGCCCCGACCGCCCGGCGCCGGCGGCCAGCTCGGAGCCGCGGGCCCGGCTCTGTTCTAGCGCATAACGGCGCGCGGCCCGCGTGGTGTGTCGGGCCCGGCTCACGTACGCCATACTGGACCGCGTTTTGTGCGCGCTGCCGTCTGTCTGCGTCGCGGTCGACCGCGCGCTCGGGTCAGCCGTCGCACCGCTGGGCTCATGGAACCGCCCGTAGGCCGATACCGGCCGACACTGGCCAACACCGCCGACACCGCCTGGAGACGATTCACTGTGGCACCACCCGCCGGAACGCTGCGCGTCGGGCGCTATTTCCTCAGCCTCCTGGCAGTGCTCGTCGTGCTGTACGGCCTGGTGTTCTTCCCTGGCGCGCGGCACACCCCCCGCCTGGGCCTGGACCTCGAGGGCGGTACCCAGCTTGTGCTGCGCGCACGCACCGTCGATGGAAATGCGCCGAGCACGCCGTCGCTCAACGAGGCCCGCAAGATCATCAACGAGCGGGTCAACGGCAAGGGCGTCGCCGAGGCCGAGGTCGTCACCCAGGGCAGCGACCGCATCGTGGTGTCGATCCCCGGGTCGGACACCGATGTCACCGATGTCGGCAGCACGGCCCAGCTGAACTTCCGGCCGCTGTGCTACTTGCCCTTCCAGAACACCGGGCAGATCGCCGCGCCCGCCGATACCAGCGCCAGCGCCGCCCCGTCGGGCTCGGCCAGCGCGACCGGTTCGGCCGCGCCCGGCACCTCGGCCGCATCCGACAGCGCGAGCCCCTCGCCCAGCCCGTCGACGTCGGTGTCCAACACCGATCCCGGCTGCTCGGCCGCGGTGGCGACCTTCACCCAGGAGGGCGTGTCGGCGTCCGCGACCCCCACGCCGACCACCAGCCCCTCGGGCAGCGCCAGCACATCGACGACGCCGTCCGCGTCGGGCACGCCGTCCACATCGGCCACGCCGACCACATCGGCCACGCCGACCGGGACCCCCACGCCGACCGGGACGCCCACGCCGAGCGCCTCGATCACCGACCCGACCACCCTCTACCCGGGCGCCACCCGCCCGGAGGAGGCCGCGGCGCTGTCCAAGCTCGACTGCGCCGCCGACACCAGCGTCCTGGACTCCCAGGACAAGGACGACCAGGTCATCGTCGCCTGCTCGAACGACGGCGCGTTCAAGTACGTGCTGGGCCGCGTCATCGTGAAGGGCACCGAGATCGACACCGCCACCGTGTCCGCCCCGGATGGCACCAATAGCCTGCAATGGGCGGTCAACCTGAACCTCAAGTCCTCCGGCCAGCGCAAGTGGGCCGACTGGACCGCCGCGCACAACTCGACCGTCACCAACGGGTCGGACTCGGTTGCGGCGAACTACGTCGCCTTCGTGCTCGATGGCAAGGTGCTGTCGGCCCCGCACACCAACGGCGCGATCACCGGCACGACGCAGGTCAGCGGAAGCTTCAATCAGACCACCGCGACCGATCTGGCCGACTCCCTGAAGTACGGCGCCCTGCCCATCACGTTCACCACCGAGCGCTCGGGCACCGTGTCGGCGACCCTGGGCACGGCCCAGCTCAAGGCCGGCCTGCTGGCCGGCGGCATCGGCCTGGCCCTCGTTGTCCTCTACTCACTGCTGTACTACCGCGCGCTGGGCATCGTGACGATCCTGTCGCTGGGGGTCTCGGCCGCCATCACCTACGCGTCCCTGGTTGTCCTGGGCCGTGAGATGGGCTTCACCCTGACCCTGGCCGGCATCGCCGGCTTCATCGTGGCCGTCGGCATCACCGCCGACTCGTTCGTGGTCTTCTTCGAACGTCTGAAGGACGAGGTCCACGAGGGGCGCACGATCCGGGTCGCGGTCCCGCGGGCCTGGATGCGCGCCCGCCGCACGATCCTGTCGGCCGACACGGTCTCGCTGCTGGCCGCGGTCATCCTGTATTACTTCGCCGCCGACCAGGTCCGCGGCTTCGCCTTCACCCTGGGCCTCTCGACGCTGATCGACCTCCTGGTGGTCTTCGTCTTCACCCATCCGCTGGTCTCGCTGCTCTCGCGCAGCAAGACCTTCACCTCGGCGAAGGTGTCGGGCCTCAGCGCCGCGCGCATCGGCGGTGTGGCGGTATCCGAGGCCCGTTCCAGCACCCCGCGGCGCAGCGGATCGTCGCAGCCCACTACATCGGCCGCCGGTCGGGCCACGGCCCGCCGCGGCGGGTCAGCCACGGCCGTGCTCGAGCGCGAGGATGAGCTGGAGGACCTGGACGCCCACGATCTGGACCGCGCCGACCTCGACGCCTTCGAGGACGATCTGGCGGACGCGCCCGCCGCGATCGACGGTGCCGGCCCCGCCGGCGCGGTCGAGCCCGAAGAGCCCGACCAGGCCGCCGACACCGATCCGCCGGCGGTGCGCACCGACAAGGCGCCGCGGGCGTCGGCATCGGACGATGCCTCTGGTTCTGCGACTGGCACTGCCGCCGAGCGGGCCGCCGCTCGGCGGGCCCGGCTGCGCGAGCAGCGCCCCACCGAGGAGGGCTCCTGATGAGCATGGACACCGATCTGGGCAGCGAGGCCGCGGCAACCCCGCCGCAGAAGCCGGCCCACGAGGCGCACCAGTCGATCTGGGCCAAGCTCTACCGCGGCGAGACGAACTTCGATTTCATCGGGACGCGGCGCCGCTGGTACCTCGGCTCGGCCCTGCTGATCCTGCTGTGCATCCTGAGCTTCGCGGTCCGCGGGTTCAACTTCAGCATCGAGTTCGAGGGCGGCACGCAGTTC
>JAOPVO010000223.1 GCA_025966155.1 Pseudonocardiales bacterium | reverse complement strand
AGGCGGCAGTGCGCGAGGGCCTCCGCCGCGAGGGCCTGGCGCTCCTGCGGTGGACCGGCGCCGCGACGGATCTGCGGCGCCGGCTCGCCGCCTGCCATCTCGGACTGGGCGAGCCGTGGCCCGAGGTCTCCGACGACGCTCTCCTGCTCGGATTGGACCTGTCCGGCGCGCGGAGCCGATCGGATCTGACCCGAATAGATGTAGCGGCCGCGCTGCGTCGGCTGCTGCCGTACTCGATCGTCGGGCAGCTGGATTCCGTCGCCCCCGAGCGGATCGAGGTGGCCAGCGGATCCCGCGTCCGCATCGACTACGAGGATCCCGGCGCGCCCGCCCTGCCGGTCAGAGTTCAGGAGGTCTTCGGCTGGGCGCACTCGCCGGTGGTCGCCGGGCAGGCGCTGCGGCTCAATCTGCTCTCGCCGGCCGGGCGGGTTGTCGCGATCACCAGCGATCTGCGCACGTTCTGGACCACCGGCTACCCGTCGGTGCGATCGGAGTTGCGGGGGCGGTACCCGCGCCATTCGTGGCCCGAGGATCCAGCATCCGCCCCGGCGACCAAGCGCGTGAAGCCCCGAGCCTGAAACGCCGTCCGCGAGGTCATCGCAGGGCGGCGTCCAGGCCCGGGAGACTCCTTACTTCCAACCGGATCCGGCGCCGCGGCCCATGCTGAACGGGCCGGTCGGCCAGCGGAAGCAGTCGATCAGCAGGGCGTCGACCTCCTCCGGTGTCGCGATGCCCTCATCCACAACCCGCTGGGCCTCGCGCCGCATCCCGGCGTAGACGCGGTTGGCGACGTAGCCCCAGGTGCGCGGCTGGTCCTTGATGACGATCGGGTTCTTGCCGGCCGCCGCGGCGATCCGCACGATCGTCTCGACCGTGGCGTCCGACGTCGCCGGGCCGCGGGTGATCTCGGCGAGCTTCATCACCGGCACGGGGGAGGCCCAGTGCCAGCCGATGACGCGCTCGGGCGTCGAGGTCGCGCCCGCGAGCGCGGTGATCGAGAACCCGCTGGAGTTCGAGGCGAGGATCGCCTCGGCCGAGCAGGTCGCCTCGAGCTTCTTGAAGGTGGCGATCTTCAGCTCGAGGTTCTCCGGGACGGCCTCGATGACGACGTCGCACGCGCCGATGTCGTCCCAGTTCGTCGTGAAGGTGACGAGCTCCAGTACCGAGTCGGCGGTGTCCTGGTCGAGCTTCCCGCGCGCGACAGCGGTGCGAACGCCGAACCGGCCGGTGTCGATGGTCTCGCGGCCCTTGACCAGCGCCTCCTCCGCGATGTCGTAGCAGGTGACCTCATGGCCGGCGATCGCCATGACCTGCGCGATGCCCGAACCCATGACGCCGGCGCCGAGGATGCCGATCCGCTCCAGTGAGGTAGTCATTGCTCGAACTTGGCACGAGTTCCCCCGGTTGCGCTACTGCAAGTTGCATCAGAACTCCGGAAGGTTGTCCCGACGCATCGCGTGGTTGCCTATACACAGGCCAACGACCGGCGCGTAGCGTCCGGCCATGGCCTTCCTGTCCGCGGTGCGGGTGCTGGACCTTGCCGACCACCGTGGCCTCATGGCCGGCCGCATGCTCGCCGACCTCGGGGCCGATGTCGTCCAGGTCGAGCCGCCGAAGGGCAATGAGGCTCGGCAGCGCGCCCCGTACGGCCCCGATGGCACGTCGCTGTATTGGGATGCGTACGGCGCCAACCGCCGCGGCGCCGTCGCCGACCCGGGCGCGGACGGCGGCGCGGCGCTGATCCGCGCCCTCGCCGAGCAAGCCGACATCCTCATCGAGTCGGCCGGGCCCGGTGTGCTGGCCGGCCTCGGGCTGGGCTGGGAGGACCTGCGCCATCGCTGCCCCGCCTTGATCTATGTATCGATCACCGCTTTCGGGGCGACCGGCCCCAAGGCCGGGTACGCCGAATCCGACCTCGTGGTCTGGGCCGCCGGCGGTCCGCTCGATCCCCATCGCGACGGCGACCGCGCGCCGCTGCGCATCAGCGTCCCGCAGGCCTACCTGCACGCCGGGGCCGATGCCGCGGGCGGTGCGCTGATCGCACTGGCCGCTCGAGCGGCCACCGGGCGCGGCCAACTGGTCGAGGTCTCCGCGCAGGCCAGCCTCAGCATCGCGACGCTAGGCACCGTTCTCGGGGCGGCCATCGACCCCCGGGTTCCTCCTTCGGGCTCCGCCGCGCCCGCGACCGCGGCCGGGGGCCCGCGCAAGTGGGCCTGCAAGGACGGTGTCATCGAGTTCGGGCTGGGCATCGGCCCGGCGGTCGGCGGGTTCACCCTGGGATTCGTCACCTGGATGCTCGATGAGCAGGCTATTGATCGCGAAGTCCTTGAGATCGAGTGGCGCACTGCGCCTGCATCGACGCCCGACGGGCCCCTGACCGAGGAGCGGCTCGACACCATCCGGGCCGCCGTGGCCGCCTTCCTGCTGACCAAGACGAAGGCCGAGGTGCTCGCGGCGGCGGTGGAGCGCAAGCTGCTGTGCGTCCCGGTCTATGACACCAACGACGCGCGCACGTCGGTCCAGTTGAAGGCCCGGGACTACTGGACGGAGGTCGGCGTCGGAGCCCGCCGGCGCACCCTGTCCGCCCGATTCGCAGTCGTGACCGATGCCGCGCAGCCGCCGTTCTCGGTGACGCGCCCGGCGCCCCTGCTGGGCGAGCACGACGACGAGGTCCGCCGCGAGTGGCTGGGCAATGCCCGCCGAGACCCGGCTCAGGCCCCCGCTGCAGCCGTCCCCGGCCGTTCGCGTGCCGACGCGCCCGGGCCAGGTGCGCTGTCCGGCCTTCGCGTTCTCGACCTGTCGTGGGTCGTCGCCGGACCCGTGATCGGCCGGGCGCTGGCCGACTTCGGGGCCGAGGTCATCCGGGTGGAGTCCTCGACGAAGGTCGAGACGGCGCGGCACATGCCCCCGCATTACGGCGGGTTGCCCGGGCCGGAGAACTCTGCGCTCTACGTCTCGACCAATGCGGGCAAGCTCGGCGTCACCGTGGACCTGCAGACCGACGAGGGGCGGGCGATCGTGCGCGCGCTCGCGGCAGCGAGCGATGTCGTGCTCGAGTCGTTCGCCCCGGGGCTGCTGGCGCGGTGGGGACTGGACTATCCGGAGCTCTCGTCCGGGCGCGACGACCTGATCATGCTCAGCACGTCGTTGATGGGGCAGAGCGGCCCGCTGTCCCGGTTGGCCGGCTTCGGCAATGTGGGCGCCGCGTTGAGTGGATTCCAGGACATCGGCGGCTGGGCCGACCGGCCGGCCGTCGGCCCACTCGGCCCCTACACGGACTACCTCGGCCCGCGGCTGTCCATCGCCACGCTGCTGGCGGCGCTGGACGAGCGCCGGAGGACCGGGCGCGGCTGCTGGATCGATGTGTCGCAGATCGAGGCCGGCCTGTACTTCCAGGGGCCGGAGATGGCCGACAACGCGCTCACCGGCGCGATCGTGACGCGGATGGGCAACGCCGACCGCGACTTCGCCCCGCACGGGGTCTATGCGTGCCAACCGGAGGACGGCGTCGGGCGCTACGTCGCCGTCGCGATCTGCACCGACGCGCAATGGCTCGCCCTGGCCACGGCGATCAGCCGGAACGACCTCGCCCAGCGGGCCGACCTCCGGACCGTCGCCGGGCGGCGGGCGGCCGGGCCCGAGCTCGACGGCGCGATCGAGGCATGGACCGCCAACCGGGCCCCGGTCGATGCCGAGGCCCTCCTGCAGCGAGCGGGAGTCCCGGCGCACGGCTCGGCCTCGAGCGCGGACTGGTGCGCAGACCCGCAGTTGCAGCACATCGGGCACCTAGTCCGGCTGCCGAGCGAGGCCCATGGCGAGGCCCTGATCGAGGCTCCGCGCTATCGCCTGTCCGGCACCCCAGGCGTCGTGCGATCGCCCGCGCCGACCTTCGGCCGCGACAACGAGCGCGTCCTGGGCGAGGTGCTGGGCTACTCGGTCGAGCGCATCCGCGATCTGACCGAGCGCGGGATCCTGCGTTAAGGCGTTGTTGGCTAGGGTGCGCGGCGTGTATGAATCCGCCCCGGCACGCCATCGCTCAGTCGTCCCGAGCCCGATCTTCGGGGCGATCCTGGCGGCGGCCGCGATAGGAGGGTTCCTGGCGTGGACGTCGAACGATCAGCAGATGCAGCGGATCGGCGTCTTCATCTTCGTTATCGCGGGCTGGTTGGTGACGCTGTGCCTGCACGAGTTCGGCCATGCCTATCTCGCGTTTCGCGGCGGCGATCGAAGCGTCGAGTCAGCTGGCTATCTAAGGTTGAACCCGCTCAA
Organism: Pseudonocardiales bacterium; assembly: GCA_025966155.1. Classification (GTDB taxonomy): domain Bacteria; phylum Actinomycetota; class Actinomycetes; order Mycobacteriales; family Jatrophihabitantaceae; genus RYN-150. The sequence continues at coordinate 1,498 of JAOPVO010000223.1, read as the reverse complement.
GTACGCCCACCCGCTGCTGTCCATTGCCCTTCCCCTGTTCTTCATCCTGCAGGGCGGCATCGGCCTGCCCGGCGGTGCGGTGTTCCTGCATCCGCACGCCATGCGCAGCCGGGCCGCCCGGAGCATGTCGGCGGCGGCGGGGCCGGCGGTCAATGCGTCGTTCGCCGTCGTGCTGCTCTGGCTGGCATCCCAGCATGGGCTCGGCAGCGCGCACCAGCAGTTCTGGGGCGGGGTGGCATTCCTGGGTTTCCTTCAGGTGACGGCCGCGGTGCTCAACCTGCTGCCCATCCCGGGCCTGGATGGGTACGCGATCATCGAGCCGTATCTGCAGCCGGGCACCGCGCGGTCACTGGAGCCGGTCAAGCCCTTCGGCATGCTCGCGGTCCTCGTCCTCCTCCAGGTCGATCAGATCAACGCCAAGTTCTTCGCCCTGGTCGGTCGGCTCTACGACGCGACCGGGGCCTCGGACTACCTCTGGCGGTATGGCTACTTCCTGTTCCGGTTCTGGGAGAAGCTGAACTGATTCGCCTCGTGGACCTGGCGGTTGCGCGCGGTTTGCCGGCTGGTGGCTGCCCGGGGTCAGCGGGCCCCGGCGCACCGCACGCAGTAGGCCGCGCCCGGGCGGGCGGCCAGCCGCTCCGCGCCGATCTCCAGGCCGCACCGTCCGCACATCCCATAGGTCCCTGCATCCAGCCGAGCCGACGCGGCATCGACTTCCGCGAGCCGCTGGCGCGCTTGCTGGCGAAGCGCCGAGACCTGCGCGCGCTCGAACGCGATCGTGGAGCCCTCGGGGTCGTGCTCGTCGTCGCCGGTGGTCGAGCCGGCCGACTCGACCACATCGCGCATCGACGCATCGAGGATCGCCAGGTGGTCGGCGATGGCGCGGCGCTCCAGGCGCAGCCGCTGCGATGCGTCGGGTGGCGGGCTCGGCATTGCGGCAACAGTACGGACGCTGCGTGAGGCACATGGACGGTTCGCGGAAGACCGTCCAGTTTCCGCGTGTCGCTCACCGGCAGATGCGTTCCTGGGCGAGACAGTAGCGGCCAGTCGGCCCCTCGGTCACTGCGTCAGAAGGCGGCGAACCAGATGAGCGCTAGTCCAGCCCTCCGGCGCGCGTACGTTGGCCGGCACCGCCGGCCGGCCGAGCCATTCGGGTTCTTCGGCATCGTGGCTCGCCTGCGCTCGCGTCGGTCGGTCGTCAGCGTCCTGCGCCTCATCATCACGTTGGCGGCCGGTCGCATCTAGCGCCCGTCGCGCCTGGGCGGGGCCATCGGGTTCGCGCGCCGCCGTCAGGGGCACTCCTCGGCCATGCGGCAATGGCTGGGGTGGGCGGTATCGGGTGTGCGCTCCCGCGCCGCCCGATCGGATCTGCCGCTCGTTGCGGCTGGGCTGACCTTCTATGCAGTGGTGGGCCTGATACCAATGCTGGCTATCGGTATCAGGATCGGCGCGGCTGTGCTGGGCCGCGCAGCGGTGCTCGACACGGCCGACCGCCTGG
>JAOPVO010000206.1 GCA_025966155.1 Pseudonocardiales bacterium | reverse complement strand
GGCGGTCCCGGCGGCGCCCCTGGCGGCGGTGGCGGTGCTCCCGGAGCTGGTGGCGGCGGCTTCGCCGGTCGTCCCGGTGGTGGTGGCGGCGGTCGCGGTGGTCGCGGCGCCGGCACAGCTGGGGCGTTCGGGCGCGCAGGCGGCCGTCCGACCCGTGGGCGCAAGAGCAAGAAGCAGCGCCGTCAGGAATTCGACAACATGCAGGCCCCGTCCCTGGGCGGCGCCATGGCCCCGCGCGGCAACGGCGATGTCATCCGTGTCGCGCGCGGCATCTCCCTCACTGATTTCGCCGAGCGCATCGGGGCCAACCCGGCCGCGCTGGTGACGATCATGTTCCACCTGGGCGAGATGGTCACCACGACGCAGTCGGTCAACGAGGAGACCCTCCAGCTGCTCGGCGCTGAGCTGAACTACGACATCCAGGTCGTCAGCCCCGAGGACGAGGACCGCGAGCTGCTCGAGACCTTCGACCTCACCTTCGGCGAGGACGAGGGCGACGAGGACGATCTCGTGCTGCGCCCGCCGGTGGTCACGGTCATGGGTCACGTCGACCATGGCAAGACCCGGCTGCTGGACGCGATCCGCAATACCAACGTCATGACCGGCGAGGCCGGCGGGATCACCCAGCACATCGGCGCGTACCAAGTGCACGTCGAGCACGAGGGCAGCGACCGTCCGATCACCTTCATCGACACCCCGGGCCACGAGGCGTTCACCGCCATGCGCGCCCGCGGCGCCTCGACCACCGACATCGTCGTGCTGGTTGTGGCCGCCGATGACGGCGTGATGCCGCAGACGATCGAGGCGCTCAACCACGCGCAGGCGGCCGGCGTCCCGGTGGTCGTTGCGGTCAACAAGATCGACAAGGAAGGCGCGAACCCGGCCAAGGTTCGCCAGCAGCTCACCGAATACGGCCTCGTCGCCGAGGAGTACGGGGGCACGACGATGTTCGTCGACGTGTCCGCGCGCTCGGGGCTGCACATCGACGCACTGCTCGAGGCCGTCCTGCTCACCGCCGATGCCTCGCTGGATCTGCGCGCCAACCCCAACCAGGACGCCCAGGGCATCGCCCTCGAGGCGCACCTGGACCGCGGCCGCGGCCCGGTTGCCACCGTGCTGGTTCAGCGCGGCACGCTGCACATCGGGGACTCGATTGTGGCCGGCGACGCCTTCGGGCGGGTCCGGGCCATGCTCGATGAGCACGGCAACACCCTGACCGAGGCGCCCCCGTCGCGTCCGGTCATGGTCCTGGGCCTGACCAGCGTGCCCGGCGCCGGCGACTCGTTCCTCGTCGTCGACGAGGACCGCATCGCCCGGCAGATCGCCGATCGCCGCCAGACCCGCGAGCGCAACGCGCTCCTGGCGTCCACCCGTCGCCGGGTGTCGCTGGAGGACCTGGACAAGGTCCTGGCGGCCGGGGAGATCGACCAGCTGAACCTCATCCTCAAGGGCGATGGCTCGGGCTCGGTCGAGGCGCTGGAGGATGCGCTGAGCAAGATCGATGTGGGCGAGGAGGTCTCGCTGCGCGTCATCGGGCGAGGCGTCGGCGGGATCACCAAGAACGACGTGAACCTGGCCATCGCCTCGGATGCCGTGATCGTCGGCTTCAACGTGCGGCCCGAGTCCCAGGTCCGGGACTTCGCGCAGCGCGAGGGCGTCGACATCCGCTACTATACGGTCATCTACCAGGCGATCGACGAGATCGAGGCCGCGCTCAAGGGCATGCTCAAGCCCGAGTTCGAGGAGGCCCAGCTCGGTACCGCCGAGGTGCGCGAGGTGTTCCGTGTGCCGAAGCTCGGCAACATCGCGGGATCGATCGTCCGCAGCGGCACCATCCGCCGGAACACCAAGGCCCGTCTCATCCGAGATGGCGTCGTGGTGGCGGACAACCTCACCATCGAGTCGCTGCGCCGGTTCAAGGACGATGCGACCGAGGTTCGCGAGGGCTTCGAGTGCGGTATCGGCCTGGGGTCGTTCAACGACATCAAGCCCGAGGACGTCATCGAGACGTTCGAGCAGCGCGAGAAGCCGCGGGCGTAGCACCACAGCACTGGCAGACGGTCGGCGAGGGGGAGTCGGGTCATGAAGATCGGGCTCCTCGTCGCCGACCTGCTGCTGGGCGACGTGCATTCCCTTAAGGAGAAGCGGGCCGTCCTGCGCCCGGTCCTCGCGGCGCTGCGGCGCCTGGAGGTCTCCGCGGCGGAGTCCGGCCACCTCGACCTGCATCGGCGGGCCGAGATCGGCGTCGCCGTAGTCTCCGGCGAGTGGGCGCACGTGCGGCAGGTGCTAGAAAACTGCGAGCGGCTGCTGGCCGACAACCCCGAGCTCCAGGTGCTGTCGGTTCGGGTGCGCGAGCTCGCCGATACCGACCTGGACTGATCAGAGAGGCCCGACGACCATGGTGGACGGACCCCGCTCCCGGCGGCTCGCCGGGCGCATCCGGCAGATTGTCGCCCGCACCATCGAGACGCAGATCAAGGACCCGCGCCTGGGCATGATCACGGTCACCGATGTGCGGGTCACTGGCGATCTGCACGAGGCCACGATCTTCTACACCGTGCTCGGCGACGCTGAGGTGCAGCACGCCTCCAAGGCGGCGCTGGACTCCGCGACCGGCGTCCTGCGCAGCGAGGTCGGGCGCCAGACCGGGGTCAAGTTCACCCCGACGCTGACCTTCGTCCTCGACTCGGTCCCCGAGGCGGTAGCCCAGATCGAGGAGCTCCTGGCGGTCGCCCGGGCGGCCGACGCCGAAGTCGAGCGGGTGCGTGTCGGCGCGGCCTACGCCGGCGACCCGAACCCCTATCGCGAGCCGCATGCCGACGACGACCTCGACAGCGACGACCTGGGCGATGACGATCTCGATGATGCCGGCACCGCTGCTGCCCGGGCGTCCTCGGGGCCGATCGATCCGAACGACATCCCGCGTCTGTGACGTCCGGGCTGGTCATCGTCGATAAGCCCGGCGGCTGGACGTCGCACGATGTCGTGGGTCGGATGCGCCGGCTGGCCCGGACCCGTCGCGTGGGCCATGCCGGGACCCTCGACCCGATGGCCACCGGCGTGCTGGTGCTGGGCGTGGACAAGGCCACCCGGCTGCTGGGCCATCTGGTGCTGACCGACAAGGCCTATACCGCGACGATCCGGCTGGGTCGCGCAACGGCGACCGACGACGCCGAGGGCGACACCATCCTCGAGCGGTCCGCCGCAGCGGTCGATGAGGCGTCCCTGCGGGCGGCGATCTCCGATCTGACCGGGGGCATCCTGCAGGCGCCGTCGTCGGTCTCGGCGATCAAGGTCAACGGCGAGCGGGCGTACGCCCGGGTCAGGGCCGGGGAGGATGTGTCGCTCCCGCCGCGCCCGGTCACCGTCGCGCGCTTCGACATCACCGGACTGGCCCGCCCCGGCGATATCGCGGGGGAGCCCGTGCTCGACGTCGAGGTCGAGGTCGAGTGCTCGTCAGGGACGTACGTGCGGGCACTGGCCCGGGATCTGGGCGCGGCGCTGGGCGTCGGCGGGCACCTGACGGCGCTGCGCCGTACCCGGGTGGGCCCGTTCGAGCTGGCCCAGGCCCGCACCCTGGACCAGCTGGGCGAGCTGGAGGATCCGGTGCTGCTGCCGCTGCCCGACGCTGTCCGGGCCGCCATGGCGGTGCGCGAGGTGACCGGCGAGGAGGCCGCGGCGCTGTCGCACGGCAAGTTCCTCGTGCCGGCCGGCCTGGCCGGCGTGCACGGCGCGATCGGCCCCGCCGGAACGGTCATCGCGCTGCTGCGGGAGGACGCCGATCACTCCCGGCCCGTGCTCGTCTTCGAGCCCGCATGATCCTGCCCTAGGGTGTGCACCGTGCAGCGTTGGCGTGGGCTCGACGCCGTCCCCGCGAATTGGGGCCGGTGCGTCGTCACCATCGGCGTATTCGATGGCGTCCACCTGGGCCACCAGGAGCTGATCGGCGAGGCTGTGGCCATCGCCGCCCGCGAGGGCGTCCCATCGGTGCTGCTGACCTTCGATCCGCATCCATCCGAGGTCGTGCGCCCGGGCACCCACCCGCCGGTGCTGACCACCACCACCCGAAAGGCCGAGCTCGTCGAGGCCATCGGCGTGGACGTGTTCTGCGCGCTGCCGTTCACCCCGGAGCTCGCGGCGCTGTCGGCCGCGGATTTCGTGCAGGGCATGCTCGTGGACCAGCTGCACGCCTCGGTCGTGGTGATCGGGCAGAACTTCCGGTTCGGCAACCGCGCCGGCGGTGACCTCGCCACGCTGACGGCCCTCGGCGCCTCGCGCGGCTTCCAGGCCGTCGGCGTGCCGCTGCTGGTGCACGAGGCGGTTCCCCTGAGCGCCAGCTTCGTGCGGACCAGCCTGGAGGCCGGCGATGTCCAGGCCGCCGCCCGGGCGCTCGGGCGGCCCCATCGCGTCGACGGCGTGGTGGTCCACGGGGACCAGCGCGGGCGCGAGCTCGGCTTCCCGACCGCGAACCTCAGCACCGAGCGCTACGCGATGATCCCCGCGGACGGCGTCTACGCCGGGCGCCTCGTTGCCCTCGACGAGCATGGCGGCACCGTCCCGGACGGCGTGCTGGGCGTGGCCGCGATCTCAGTAGGCACCAATCCGACCTTCGACGGCCAGGACCGGGTGGTCGAGTCGTTCGTGCTCGATTTCTCCGGCGACCTGTACGGGCGGCGAGTGGGCGTTGAGTTCCTCCATCGGCTGCGCGGGATGGTCAAGTACGAGGGCCTAGAGCCGCTGATCGTGCAGATGACCCTCGACGTCGAGCAGACGCGCGCGCTCATGCTCGACGGCGCGTAATCGGCGTTTTCGGCACATCGGCCGCGGACATCTGGCAGAGATCGTCAAGATAGCCGGGTCTCAGCCTTCACTCTGCTCAATTAACCTTGCCGCAATGTCCCGGCGCAGGTAACCGAAACATCGATCCGGTGTCATGCGTGCATGAGCGACGAGACGCGGACCACGGGCACGGCCATGATCGAGGCCCTCGAGGCCAACGGCGTTACGCTGATCTTCGGGATCCCGGGCACCCACAACCTCGAGTTGTACCGCGGGATCAACCAGAGCTCCATCACCCACGTCGTCCCGCGCCACGAGCAGGGCGCCGCGTACGCCGCGGACGGGTACACCCGCTCGACCGGGCGCCCCGGCGTGGTCATCACCACCTCGGGCCCCGGCCTCACCAATGCGCTGACCGGCATGACCAATGCCTACGCCGACTCCATCCCGATGCTGGTGATCTCCCCCGGCATACCGACCGGCCAGGAGCGCATGGACTTCGGCTGGCTGCATGAGGTCAAGGACCAGCGCACGGCCGTGGACAACCTCGTCACGCGAAGCGTCCGCCCCGGCACGCCGCAGCAGGCCATCGATGCCATCCACGAGACCTTCGCCCGCTGGGCGGTAGAGCGCCCTCGCCCGGTCCACATCGAGATCCCGCTCGACGTCCTGGAGCTGCCCTGGGAGGGCGACGTCGCACCGGCATGGCCGCGCCCGCACGCGCCGGCCCCGGACCCGGCCGGCCTCGCGGCCGTCATCGCCGCGCTGAGCGCCGCGTCGCGCGTTGTCATTTTCGCAGGCGGCGGCTCGGTCGATGCATCGGCGGCTATCACCGCGCTCGCCATCACCCTGGACGCGCCGGTCATCACCACGACGCTGGGCAAGGGCGTGCTCAACGAGACGCACCCGCTGGCCGTCGGGGAGTTCACCGGCAGCCCGGGCACGGCGGAGCTGGTCAACGGCGCCGATGTCGCGCTCGCGTTCGGCACCGAGCTGGGCGGCTTCGCCCGCTACCCCGAGTTCGGCGGCACGTTGATCCGCTTCGACATCGACACCGCGCAGCTCCAGAAGAACGTGCGGGCCCACATCGCCATCAACTCCGACAGCCGCCTGGCCGCCGAGGCCATCCTCGCCGCGCTGCCGGGCGAGCCGGGGGCATCCGCCGACCGGGGCGGCGCCGCGCTGGCCCAGGCTGCACGGGCCGCCTGCCTAGCCGACATGGAGCCGTACACCGGGAAGTGGCTGGCCATCCAGGAGGCGCTGCGGGCCGAGCTGCCCGACGACGTCATCATCACCGGCGACAGCTCGCAGGTGTCCTACATGGGCACCGGGCCGTTCTGGCAGTTCCCGTCGCCCCGCAACTACTTGGTGACCACCGGCTACTCCACACTCGGCTATGCACTGCCGGCGGCCATCGGCGCCAAGCTGGCCGACCGGGACCGTGCGGTGGTTGCGCTGCTGGGCGATGGAGCGCTGATGTTCAGCATCCAGGAGTTCGTCACCGCCGCCGAGGTCGGGCTCGCGCTGCCGGTGGTCATCATCGACAACCACGGCTTCGCCGAGATCCGCGAGAACATGATCGACCGCGACATCCAGCCGCTGGCCGTCACGCTGGCCCGCCCCGACTTCGCGGCGCTCGCCGTGGCCATGAACTGCTTCGGCGTGGTCGTGACCAATGAGGCCGAGGCGGCCAAGGCCGCGGTCGAGGCGCTCGGCGCCGACCGGCCCACGCTGATCATCCTGGAGATCGGCGAGTAGTTCGCACGCTAAGTACCCGGCCCGGTCGACTCGACGGGCCGCCATGCGGCCTTGCCCGCAGGCGGGCCGCGAACCTCAGCAAGGAGACTCATGACGGACAGGTTCCATCTGGGCTGGTTCTTCCAGTCGTCCACAGCGCAGGCCTGGGGCGAGCAGTGGACCGGGGCAATCGGGCGCGACTGGATGCGCCCGGACTTCCACACCGACTTCGCCCGCGCACTGGAGCGGGCGTGCTTCGACTACCTGCTGATCGAGGATTCCTCCTACGTCGCCGACATGTGGGGCGGCACCATGCAGATCTACGTCGAGAAGGCCATCGCCACGCCTCGGCAGGATCCGGCGGTTGTCGCCAGCCAGATGCTCACGGCCACGTCGCGGATCGGCATCGTGCCGACACTGGCGACCTTCGCCTACCCCCCGTACATCCTCGCCCGGCTGATGGGCACGCTGGATCAGATCTCCGCCGGGCGGGCCGGCTGGAATATGGTGACCGGCTCGTCCACCCGTGCGGCCCAGAACTTCGGGCGGCCCGATCAGGCCGAGCACGACACGCGCTATGAGATGGCCGATGAGTACATGGCGGTCGTCAACGGCCTCTGGGATTCCTGGGCCGCCGACTCGATCGTGGCCGACGTGGCCACCGGCGTCTTCGCCGATGCAGGCAAGGTCAAGACCATCGACTTCGAGGGCAAGTACTACAAGGTCCGCGGCCCGCTCAATTCCGGTCCTCTGCCGCAGGGCCGCCCGGCGATCGCGCAGGCGGGCGCCTCGGCAAGGGGCCGGCAGTTCGCCGCGACCCACGGCCACACCATCGTCTGCGACGTCGAGGGCGTGGACAAGATGAAGTCCTATCGGGACGACGTGCGGTCGCGGATGGCCGGCCTTGGGCGCAACCCCGATGAATGCAAGGTCATGTACGTCGTGTCCCCGGTCATCGGCGGCTCGGAGCGCGAGGCGGACGACAAGTACGAGCAGGAGAAGCTGCGCAACGTCGCCCTCGCCGAGACGCGCCTCGCGCACTTCTCTAAGGCCACGAACATCGACTTCTCGGTGTTCCCCCTCGACGAGCCGCTGGGCGAGGTCGAGCTCAAGACCAATGGGCACCAGGCCGCCCTGGAGTCGTTCATCGCCGCGAACAAGGAGCGGACGCTGCGGCAGGCCGGCGCACTCATGGGCGACTATGGATCGGTCAAGCTGGTCGGCACGCCCGACGCGATCGCGGGGCAGATGGCCGAGACCATGGACGAGGTCGGCGGCGACGGATTCCTGCTGCACAACTATTTCCTGCACCGCCGCTACGCCGCCGAGGTCACAGACGGCCTGGTGCCGGCGCTTCAGCGGCGCGGCCTGACCCGCACCGCGTACGAGCACGACACGCTGATCGAGAACCTCCAGGAGTTCTGAGCTTCTGAGAAAAATCCGGCGCGTACAGGACGGGTTACTGAACTTATCCGAACTGTGACCGGTCCAGCCGAATATTTAACGGCCGGAAACGCATCCGATGTGTCAAGGGAAACATCACGCGGGTGAGCTTCACCTAAGCCCCGCACAGCTGGAAAGGAGGCACACCTGATGGGCGCAGACATGTTCCACCTGGGATGGTTCTTCGAGGGCGCGAGCCCGCAGGCCTGGGGCCGGCCCTTCAGCGGGGCCATCGGCCGCGACTGGATGAAGCCGGACTTCCCCATGGATGTTGCCCGGGCGCTGGAGCGCGCCCGGTTCGACTACGTGCTGATCGAGGACTCCTCGTACGTGGCCGATGCGTACCGCGGCGACATGGAGGTGTACCTGCGCAACGCGATCGCAACACCGCGGCAGGACCCTGCAGTCGTGGCGAACGTGATGATCCAGGCGACCTCGCGCATCGGCATCGTGCCGACGCTTGCGACCTTCGCCTACCCGCCGTACATCCTGGCCCGCCTCATGGGCACGCTCGACCAGGTCTCCAACGGGCGCGCCGGCTGGAATATGGTCACGGGCAGCTCCACGCGGGCGGCGCAGAACTTCGGGCTCGCAGACCAGGCCGAGCACGACATCCGCTACGAGATGGCCGACGAGTACATGGCCGTGGTAAATGGCCTCTGGGATTCCTGGGGCCCGGGATCGATCGTCGATGACGAGGAGAACGGCGTCTTCGCCGACTTCAAGCAGGTCAAGACGATCGACTTCGAGGGCAAGTACTACAAGGTTCGGGGCCCGCTCAACTCCGGGCCGCTGCCGCAGGGCCGCCCGACGATCGCGCAGGCCGGCGGCTCGGCCCGCGGGCGGCAGTTCGCAGCTGAGCATGCTCAGACTGTGGTCTGCGTCGCCAATGGGCTGGCCGCGATGAAGGCCTATCGGGATGACGTCCGCGTGCGGATGGCGCAGGAAGGTCGCAACCCCAACGATGTGAAGGTCCTGTTCCTGATCAACCCGGTCATCGGCGCCACCGAGTCCGAGGCCCAGGAGCGACTCGACCAGCGGATGCAGGCCGCCATCGAGATGGCCGAGATTCGTCTCGCGCACTTCTCCAAAATTACCAATATCCCGTTCGGGGAGTTCGATCTGGACGAGCCGCTGGGCGATCGGGAGCTGAAGACGAACGGCCACCAGCAGTCGCTGGAGCAGTTCGTGGCTCGCAATAAAGGCAAGACCCTCCGCGAAGCGGCGGCTGGTCTGGGTGGATCAGGGTGCATCGATCTCGTCGGGACGCCGGCGTCGATCGCTGCCCAAATGGACGAGGCCATGACCGAGGTCGGCGGCGACGGATTCCTCTTCGTCAATGACGAGCTCAGCCGCCGCACGCTGGCGGAGGTCGCCGATGGGCTCATCCCGGCACTGCAGAAGCGCGGCTTGACCAGAACGCACTACACGCACGAGCAGTTCACCGACAACCTCCTCGAATTCTGAGAACGTGGAAGGGACCCACCAGACAATGAGACACACTCGAATTGCCGCAGTTGCGGCCTCGGCAGTGCTGGCGCTCACGCTCGCCGCGTGCGGCGGCTCCAGCAGCGGCGGCGCCGGCGGGTCCAGCAGCGGCGCCGCCGGCGGCGATGGCAGCAAGTACGCCGGCAGCGGATCGGTGACCTTCGCCAACTATGGAGGCACCGGCGCCAAGGCGGAGACCGACGCCTGGTTCGACCCCTTCACCAGCGCCAGCACCATCAAGGTCGTGCAGGATGGGCCGCCCAGCTGGGCCAAGGTCCAGGCCATGGTCGATGCGAAGGCCGTGACCTGGGATGTCGTCCAGGGCGGCGTCGACCAGGGCGCCGAGACCAACGCGCAGCTGGAGAACATCGACTGCACGATCGTCGACTGCAAGGCCTTCGAGTCCGCGGCGTTCCCGGCCTACAAGCAGGCCGTGCCGTTGTTCACCTTCTCCACGATCGTGGCGTACAACACCGACACATTCAAGGGCAAGACCGCGCCGGCCGGCTTCACGACTTTCTTCGACCCGTCGGTCAAGGGCCAGCGCGACATCCAGTCCATCGATAACGGCTGGGCCGGCTTCCTCGAGGCCGCGCTCGTGAGCGATGGCGTCGCCGCGGACAAGCTCTACCCGCTCGACGTCGACCGCGCGCTCAAGGTGTTCGACAAGATCAAGAGCCAGCTTGTGGTCATGGCCGATGACGCGCAGTGCCTGACCGATGTCGGCTCGGGTGAGGCCGCTATGGGCACCTGCTACAACGGCCGTACGGCACTAGCCGCTCAGGCCGGCCAGCCTGTGGCCATCGCCTGGGGCGGACAGGTCCAGTCGTGCGACTACCTGTACATCCCCAAGGGCGCGAAGAACGTCGAGAACGCGAACAAGCTGATCGGCTACATCGTCGAGAACCAGAAGGCGATCGGGAACTTCATCGCCTACGGCGGGGTGAACCCGAACGCGACCGGCCTCGACGCAGCGTCCCCGTGGGTCAAGTTCCTCCCCACGGAGAACGAGGGCACCGGCAAGAACGCGCCGATCGTCATCGACCAGGCCTGGTGGGGCAAGAACCGCGCCGCCACGGTCGAGAAGATCTCGGCGTGGCTCAGCAAGTAGCCCGCAGCTAGCCGATCGCCCCGGGCGGGGGCAGTCTCCCGCCCGGGGCGATCGATGTTCCACCACCTGGATCCATTGATCAGCGCCACCCATCGACCCACGCACCCGGAAGGCGGCCAAGCGTGACCGCAGTCATCGAGCGGGACATCGAATTGCTGGAGCCCCAGCCAGACAAGGCGCCCGGCTTCCTCGCCCGAATTCCGCGCCCGAGCTTCTTCAGCTGGATCGGCATCCCGGCCCTGGTCTTCATGGCGCTGGTGTTCATCGTGCCCCTGGTCGTGATTCTGACCAAGAGCTTCACCGATCCCGGCCCGCAGAACTTCTCCGACGCGGTCAATAGCGGCATCTTCCGGCGCTCGCTGTGGACGACGATCAAGATGGCGTTCTTCGTGACGATCGTCTGCTTATTAGTCAGCTATCCGTACGCCTACGCCATGGCGCGTGGCGGCAAGCTTATCGTCGCCGTCCTTCTGGGCGCCCTCATGCTGTCCTTCTGGACCAGCACGCTGGTGCGCACCTACGCCTGGCAGATCCTGCTCAACAACACCGGCGTCATCAATAAGACGCTGATCAACCTGGGCCTGATCGACGAGCCCATCCAGATGATCCGCACCAACTTCTCGGTGTACCTGGGCATGGCGCACGTCCTCGCGCCCTTCACCATCCTGACTCTGTACGCACAGATGCGCACGATCAAGCCCGAGCTCGAGCAGGCCGCCCAGGTCATGGGCGCGCGGCCGTCTGTGGCATTCCTGCGCATCACGCTCCCGCTCTCGCTGCCCGGCGCAGCCGCCGGCGGCATCCTCGTCTTCGTGATGGCGCTCGGCTTCTACATCACGCCGCAGATCCTCGGAAGCTCACGGGACACCTACATCGGAACGGCGATCATCCAGCAGGTCCAGGTCTTCCTGAAGACCGGCGTCGGGGCCGCGGAATCGCTCATCCTGCTCGGCATCGTGCTGCTGGTGCTGCTCGTCGCCGGCAAATTCATCGGGATCGGCCGGATCCTCGGCCTGAACAAGGGGGAATGACGTGAAGCCCGGATTCACGGTGAAGGCCATCGGCCTGCTCATGGCCGCCATCTTCGTCTTCCCGACGATCGTCGTCGTGGGCACCTCGTTCAACGCCAGCACCCTGATCCTCTTCCCACCCAAGGGCTGGTCCACCAAGTGGTACCAGGAGATCTTCACGACCTCCAAGTGGACCGACGCCTTCCAGGCGAGCCTGAAGGTCGCCGTGCTGGCCGCCATCATCGCCATGGTCGTCGGGACCCTGCTGGCCTTCACCGCCGCGCGCGGCAAGCTGATCCCGTCGTCGGTCGTGACGATGCTCGCGGTGCTCCCGGTGGTCGTCCCCACCGTCGTGGCCGGCCTGGGCTTCTACATCGTCGCCGTGCGGATCGATCTGTCCGGGGGAGTGCTCGGCCTGGCGCTGGCGCACTCGGTGCTCGGCGTGCCCTACGTCTTCATCAATGTGCTGGCCGCATTGACCGCGGTGGAGCGCAATGTCGAGGAAGCGGCGCGGATCTGCGGCGCCAGCGAGTTCGTCACACTGCAGCGCATCACCCTGCCGCTGATCGCGCCCGCGGCCGTAATCGGCGGCGTGCTCGCGTTCATCGGCTCGTGGGATGAGGTCATCATCGCCGGCTTCCTGAACTCCCCGACCTTCCACACCTTGCCCGTCATCATCTTCGGCGAGGTCAGGTCCGGCGCGGAGCCCTCGACATCGGCTGTCGCCTCGACCGTCACCCTCGTATCCGTCCTCATGCTGGGGATCGCGGCCGGGGTGCCGGCGCTGCGACGCAAGAAACTATGGAGGAAGTCGTGACCACAGTCCGAGACGAGATCCAGAAGGAGACCTCGACCGTGGAGGCTATGCCCGCGAACGAGACCGAGACGTCGCTGAAGACCGCCGGCGCCTGGGTGCAGCTCAATGACATCGTCAAGCTCTATGGCAGCACGCCCGCCGTGGATGGGGTGTCGCTGGACATCCCGCCTGGGCAGTTCGTCACGCTGCTGGGCGCATCCGGCTCGGGCAAGACGACGCTGCTGCGGATCATCGCCGGCTTCCTCGATGCGACCAGCGGCCAGATCGTCATTGATCGCAAGGAGATCTCGCGCGTCCCGGTGCACAAACGGCACATCGGCATGGTGTTCCAGAACTATGCGCTCTTCCCGCACATGACGGTCGAGAAGAATGTCGCCTTCCCCTTGGCCCGCCAGAAGGTTCCGCGCCGGGCCCGCAAGGAGATGATTGCCGAGGCGCTGGCCGCGGTCCACCTGACCGGCTATGAGAACCGGCTGCCCCGTGAGCTGTCCGGCGGCCAGCAGCAGCGCGTGGCCCTCGCCCGCGCAATTGTGGCCCGGCCCCGCCTGCTGCTGATGGACGAGCCGCTCGGCGCGCTCGACCGGCGGCTGCGCGAATCGCTGCAGATCGAGATCCGCCGCCTGTCCCGCGATCTGGGCCTCACAGTCATCAACGTGACGCACGATCAGGAGGAGGCTCTCACCATGAGCGACCGGATCGCGCTGCTCGCCGACGGCAAGCTGGTGCAGTACGGCACACCGGAGGAGCTGTACAGCAACCCCAGCAACGAGGTCGCCGCCCGCTTCATCGGCGAGTCGAACATCTTCACCGGCACCGTCCACGGAAGCCCGCGCGGGGCGACCCTGTCCACGTCCGCCGGGCAGATCATCCTGCCCGACACCGCCTCGGCGGAGTTGAACGGCAACGAGGCCCGCATCGTTGTCCGCCCGTCGGCGGTCACCGTGGTCAAGGCATCGGCGGCTATCGATCAGTCCGTGTGCTCGATGCCGGGCACGCTCATTGCCAACATCTTCGCCGGCGACTCCCGGAAGGTCGTCGTCGACGGGGACCACGGGAGCGAGCTCATCGTGCGCATGGACGCGTCCGAGCCCTTCGGCTTCGAGGTGGGCGAGCCCGTTGTCTTGACCTGGAAGCCGAGCGCCAGCCTGGCGATGGTCGCCTGATCGCTCGAACGTCTGCGAAGCGGTACCCATAGCACCCTGACACAGGAGACAACGTGGCCTTCAGTGACCGGCAGCAGCGCGCCCTGGACGCTGTCGATGCAATGCAACCGGACATGTCCACGTTCCACCAGGAGATCTTCTCCTACGCCGAGCCGGCCTGGCGGGAGTACCGCTCCGCGGCGGCGTACGTCCGGATGCTGCGGGACGAGGGCTTCGAGCCGGGCTATTCGCAGGAGACGGTGCCCTACAGGAAGCCGCGCGAGGAGTTCCACCCGTGGGCCCCGGGCTTCACCGATGCCCATAGCGCACTGGGTGTGGGCGCGGCGACCGGCGCGATTGCGCTCAAGCGCGCGATGGAGTCCTCCGGCGGCGGCGGGCAGATCCGGCTGTTCGGCGAGCCGGCCGAGAAGGTCTGCGGCTCGAAGGCCGTCCATGCCGCCAAGGGCTACTACGACGATCTCGACTTCGCGATCGCCTATCACCCGCTGGTGCAGAATGCGGCCAACGGCGAGCTGCAGGGCTGCCTGTACTGGGGCGTGGTGTTCACCTTCGAGTGCACCGACGCCACGCCGTGGCTGGACAGCGACCCGCTTGAGGGATCTGGTCTGAGCGCGCACAACTCGGTCCGCTCGCCCGGCGCCGTGGATGCGCTGGGCCTGATGCTCACGGCGGTGAAGGGCAGCGAGGAGAACATGTTCCCGCGCACCGGCCTCTGGTCCTTGAACGAGGTTGTGCTTGGCGCCGGCAACGCCACCGCCGACAACCTGGCGCCGCGGGTGACGCAGATCCAGTTCTCCTGGCGGTCTCCGTTGATGGGGATCCAGGAGCAGATCCTGTCGATCCTCAAGCGCTGCGCCAAGCACGTCGGCGGGCTGTCGAACACCGAGGTGTCCATGCGGTGGGTTACCCGGATCCGCCCGGGCCTGGCGAACATGGTGTTGTCGCATCTGGTCCACGAGACCCTCACTGACGTGGGGGTGCCGACGTGGGGCGAGGAGGCCTACGACTTCGCCCGGCAGCTGGAGCAGTCGATCGGCGGCGAGCCTTCGCAGGATCCCTTCCGGGAGTCCCTCTACCGGATCGTCACGCCGGAGGAGCGCGACATCGCGGCGCGCAAGACGCTCCCGCCGTGGCAGGACTGCACCGGGGCCGACGACTACAGCGAGTACACCTGGCACACCCCGACCGTCCGGTTCTATACCGCGAAGCCACTGCTGAAGGCCGCGGGCGAGGACATGTTCCACTGGGCGAACAACGCGATGAACGGGCTCGCCGCGGCGATCGATCCAACGTGGGTATACGCCGGCAAAGTGATTGCCGTTGCCGCGCTCGCGCTGCTGGACGACCCGGAGCTGCTCGGCTCGGCGCGGGCTGAGTTCCACCAGCGCCGCGCCGCGGGCCCGGTTGAGTATCGGACCCCCTTGCTGCCGGCGGACTTCGAGCCGCCCATCGATCTGCCATGGCCGGAGTACCACACCACGGCCCGGGGCTATGAATGGGTGCTGCCCACGACATCCAATGTCGGCGAGCGAATCTCCTGAAACCCAATGCGGCCCGTTCTGCGTCGTCCCCAGTAAGTGAATCACCGCGTGGTAGGAGTCTGCCGGTGGACCGCTCGAGCGCGGTGCGCCGCGTCCTGCTCCTGGTGTTCGTCTACTTCATGTCCGACGCCATGTTCCAGACCCTGCTTCCGGTCAGTATGGACGCGAACGGGATCACCTCGGGCTTCGTGATCGGGATCTTCATCGCCGCGGCGTCGGGCGTGGGCATCCTGCTGGCGCCGCCGGCAACCGCATGGGGCGACCGGCACGGGCGGGCCCGGGTGCTGGTCCTCGGCGGCTTGGCCAGTTTCGTGGCGATGCTGCTCATGGCCGGGGCGGCAAGGGGCGGATCGGCGTGGCTGTGGCTGTTCCCGGTTCTGCTGTATGGCGTGGCCCGTGCGACCACGGCCATCTCCACGCTGGCTGTGGTGTCGACCACGGGTGATCCGCTGCGCATGCAGGGGCTCAATAGCGTCGCCCAGCGCGGATCCGCGGCCATCGGGGCAATCGCCACTGCGGGATTCATCGCCACCGGGCACTACTCGGTGGGATTCGCGCTCATGTCGCTGACCGGGCTGTACGTGTGCTTGGTGGCGCGCCGGGTCGCACCGCCACCGGCGCCCGAGAACCGCGCCACGGTGGCGCCGCGGGACAGCTACGCCGTGTCGCTTCGCATGCTGAGGGACGAGCGTGCGCTCCAGGCGTCGTCGCTCATCAACATCGGAGCCGTGACGATCGGCCTGCTGGGCAATGCCTTCTACCCACTGGCCCTTGACGTCCGGCCCGACCGACTGGCGTTCTGGGTCCTCGTTCTCCTGCTGTTCCGCGACATCACGTCGGTCTGCGTCGGGCCGTTCTTCCATGTGATCGTGACGGCGGTCGGCGTGCAGCGGGTCATGGTGATTCTCGCGTCGTCCAACGTGGCGAGCCTGGTGATCGTGGCGCTGGCCGGCAGCTCCGTGCCGTGGATCTGCCTGGCCGCCGTGCTCCAGGGCGCCGCGATGAGCCTGTCGATCGGATCGACCAACTTCATGGCCACTCAGGGCGGCAGGCTCGGCGGCCGGGGGCTGCGGATCACAGCGACCAACTACGGGATCTCCGTGAGCTCGCTGTTCCTGCCGCTGATGTTCGGCGCCCTCTTCGACATCCTCGGCTCGCGCGCCGTCTTCATCACCGGTGCGGTCGTTGTCGCGGCGGTCATGGGCGGGGCCGTGCACCTGGCCCGCGGCTGGTCACCAGTCGGTGCGCGCGTCCAGGCTCCACGGCATGGGGACGATGAGGGTCCGTACGTAGGGGCGGATCTCCATGCCGAGGATGCCGGCGATGTCGCTGATCTGGCGCCCGAGCCGCGCTAGCGCCGCGGACGAATCGCAGCTGACCTCGGCGGTGGCGTGGTAGCTCCCGCTCTGCACGTTCAGCAGCGCAACCTCAGGCAGCGCCCCGATCGCACGGAGCGCGGCATCGCCACCGGCCCCGATGCGTACGACGATTGTCGCCATGATCTGCGGCTCGGTCGAGACCCGGTCGACCATCGCCGTGGCGCGGATCGTGCCCTGGGCGAAGAGCGTCTGAGTTCGTTTGCGGACTATCCAATACGGCTCACCCAGTGCCGCGGCCAGATCGCGGTAGCTCATTCGCGGGTTCTCGACCAGAAGGCGCAACAGCGCGCCATCGACCTCGCTGAGCGCGGCGGGCTCGTCGCCCGGCGCCAAGCCCGGCGCCGGGGCCGGGCGGGCCTGGCTCTCCCACTTGATGGTCTCCAGGCACTTGCAGATCTCGAGGTTGGACACATCGGGGAGGCTCATGAACGTCGAGTGGACGATGTCGGCGATCTCGGTGTCATCGGCGGCGACGATCTCGCAGAGCACATTCTGCTCCGCGAGCACCTGCGTCATGAAGGTGACATTCGGTACGTCGGCTGCGGCCTTGACCAGGTCCTCCATCGGCCCCCGGTACGTCAGCCAGACATTCGCCAGGCTCCTGTAGCCCAGGCTGCGGGGGTGAACGACGCCGATGACCCGGAGCACGCCGTCGTTGGTCAGGCGGGTGTAGCGGGCCCGGGCGGCGTCGGGGGACAGGCCCACCGAGTGCGCCAGCTCCGCGAACGGGGTCCGGCCGTCGGCGCGCAGCAGGGCCAGCAGGGCCTCGTCGATGTCGTCCAGTCGGTAACGCTGCACGGCGGCACTCCCTCGAGATGTCGGTGCGGGTCGCAACTGGACGGACGCTGGGTTGAGTCCCCACTTATGCGGTCAATGTAGTTGATTTGTCGCGCCGAAACAGCGGTGGTGCTAAATTATCCGCGTTGCGCCGGGTTCCCGCGCGATGACCATCACATTCTGAGGTGACTCTGTGCTCGTCCGCCGACACCGGGGCGGTGGGCATCGCACCCCCGGCTCGCCCAATGGCTGGGCCCTCATCCGCTCGACGATGCGACCGCACATCGCGATCGGCACGGCGGCTGTGACCTTCGGGCTGCTCTGGTCGATAGGCAAGCTGGTCTCGCCCATCCTGGTAGCTGCGGCTATCGACCACGGGGTGGTCGCCGGGAACCGCAGGACGCTGTACATCCTCGCGCTGGTGATGATCGCCGTCGGCGCCGTCACGGCGGTCTCGGCCGCCATCCGGCGGTTCTCGGCCGAGACCATGGCCTATCGGATCGAGACCGCCCTCCGCACCCGCATCTACGCCCACGCCCAGCAACTGGATCAGGGCTTCCATGACCGGACGTCGACCGGCGAGCTGATGGCCCGTTCGGCGACGGACCTCCAGCAGATCCGGAACCCCGTGGTGAACGGGCCGTTGACGATCGCGAATGTCGTGATGTTCATCGGCAGCGCCATCATCCTCGTGCTGATCGATCCATTGCTTGCTCTGCTCGCCCTCGCCCCGTCGGTGGCCATGATGGTGCTCGCGCGGGCCTTCATGCTCAAGCTGGGGCCCGCCTCGGCCGGTCTGCAGCACGAGCTGGCCCGGGTGTCGACCGTCGTCGAGGAGGCGGTCGGCGGGATCCGCGCACTGAAGGGCCTCGGGGTTGAGCGCGGGGAGTCGCGGCGGCTGCGCGCGCAGACGGGCTCGGTGTTCGACGCCGCAATGCGCCTGACCCGGATCCGCGCGACCTACCTGCCGCTGATGGAGGGTCTGCCGGCAATCGGGCTGGTGGCTGTGCTGTGGCTCGGCGGATCGCGGGTGGCCGCGGGCTCGATGACGATCGGCGAGCTGGTCCAATTCAGCTACTACCTGATCATGCTGGTCGGCCCGCTGCGCATGACCGGCATGACTGTCGCCCAGCTGCAGCGCGCCGCGGTATCCGCGCAGCTGGTCGACGAGCTCCTGCACACCGAGCCCCAGATCGTCGAGGCCGACGGCGCGCAGCCGATGCCCACGCCGCCGGCCCTGAACGGCGCCATCGCCCCCGCCCGGGTGTCTTTCGACAATGTCGAGTTCAGCTACGGCACGGGGCGCCCGGTCCTTCGCGGGCTGGACCTCGTGATCGAGCCGGGGGAGACGGTGGCCATCGTCGGCGCCAGCGGCTCGGGCAAGACCACGCTGACCGCTCTGATCTCGCGCACCTACGACGTCACCTGCGGCGCGATCCGCCTCGACGGCCTGGATATCCGCGATGTGGTGGTTGCCGATCTGCGCCGCGCGGTCAGCACCGTCTTCGAGGAGACGTTCCTGTTCGCCGGCACGGTTCGGGAGAACATCGCGTTCGCCGATCCCTGCGCCACCCTCGAGCAGGTGCAGCGGGCTGCGCGCCTCGCCGGCGCCCACGACTTCATCGCCGCGCTGCCGGGCGGCTACGACGCCGCGGTCGGCGGCCGGGGCCGCGGGCTGTCGGGCGGCCAGCGCCAGCGCATCGCCCTGGCCCGCGCGATCATCACCGAGCCGCGCGTGCTCATCCTGGATGACGTCATGAGCGCAGTGGACCCGGCCAAGGAGGAGCAGATGCGCGACTCCCTCAAGGGCGTGATCCGCGGCCGCACGACGCTGATCATCGCCCACCGATCGGCGACGATCAGCCTCGCGCACCGGGTGGTCCTGCTCGAGGGCGGACGCGTCGCCGCCACGGGTACCCATAGCGAGCTGATGGCTTCGTCGGAGCGGTATCGGCGCGTGCTGGCCGAGCCCGGGCCGCGCCTCGAGGCCCCGGCCACGGACCAGGGCGTCCAGCGATGACTGCCCCGGTCGATCGGGACGAGATGGAGCTGCACGAAGCCGTGCCGTTGCGCGGCACCATCAGCCAGTCGCTGCAGATGCTGCGCCCGCACCGCCGGATCATCATCGCGATGGCCCCGCTGCTGCTGCTCAGCACCCTGGCGACGCTCGCCGGCCCGCTGATCCTCCGGTACGGCATCGACAACGGGCTTCAGGACGGCGCGCCGCGCACCAGCGTGCTGACCGGCTGCGCGCTGGTCTACCTCGGGATCGCCGCGGTGGGCGTCGCGCTGCAGAGCATCCAGATCCGGGTGGCCGGGCGGATCGGCGAGACCTTCGTGCGCGATCTGCGCCGGCGCGTGTTCGATCGCGTGCTGGGCATGGATGCGGGCTACTTCGACAGGAACTCCACCGGCACCGTCGTATCCCGGCTGACCTCGGATGTCGATGCGCTGCAGGACGTCGTCCAGACCGGTGGAGTGCAGTTCCTGCAGACTGTGCTGTCCCTGGTGCTGTTGTTCGGGTTCCTCGTCGCCCTGAGCTGGCAGTTGACCATCGCGTGCCTGATCCCCGTCCCATTGTTCATCTGGGCCACGCTGCGGTTCCGGCGCGAGTCCGGCCCGGCCAACGACGAGGTGCGCGAGCGGATCGGAACGACGATGGGCGCCCTGGCCGAGGGCCTGGCGGGCGTCCGCATCGTCCAGGCGTTCGGCCAGGAGCGCCGGCTGTACTCGCGGTTCGCCGAGCACAGCGCCGATCAACTGGCGACCTACACCAATGCCGTCCGTATCCAGGCCCGCTATCTGCGGAGCATGGAGTTCTGCACTGCCGTGGCCACGGTGGTGGCCGTCTCAGCGGGTGGGCTGCTGGTCGACCGCGGCGCGATCTCCCTCGGCACCCTCAGCGCATTCGTGCTCTACCTGCTCATGCTGTTCGACCCGCTTCAGACCTTCACCTACCTGCTGACCATGCTGCAGCAGGCGGGCGCGGCGCTGCGCCGCCTCTACGGCGTGCTGCAGGCTGAGCCGGCCATCGTCCCGGGCGATGTGGCGGTGCTGCCCGAGGGCGGCGACCTCGTGCTCAAGCGGGTCAGCTTCGCCTACGGCGAGGCCGGATTCCCGGTGCTGCAGGACGTCGACCTGGTGGTGCCCTCCGGCCAGAGCCTCGCGCTCGTCGGCCCGACCGGCGCAGGCAAGTCCACCCTGGCCAAGCTCGCGGCGCGATTGCATGACCCGATCGCCGGGCGGATCAGCTACGGCGGCGTCGATCTGCGCGACGCGTCCTATGAGGCCCTGCGCTCGCGGATCGTGATGGTCTCGCAGGAGGGCCATCTGTTCCAGGGAACGGTGATCGACAACGTGCGGGCCGGCCTGCCTGGGGCGACCGATGCCCAGGTGCTGCAGGCCATCCGCACCATCGGAGCCGAGGAGATCCTCGGGGCGCTGCCGGAGGGCATGGCCACCCAGGTGGGCGAGCGCGGCGCATTCCTGTCCGCCGGCCAGCGCCAGATCGTGTCCCTGGCCCGGGTCGCGCTGACCGGGGCCGAGGTGATCATCCTCGATGAGGCGACGTCGAGCATGGACCCCGGAACCGAGGCGATCGTGCATCGGGCAGTAACCAGGCTGACCCGCGGGCGGACGCTGATCGTCATCGCCCACCGGCTATCCACGGTGCGCGACGCCGATCGCATCGCCGTCATCGCCGAGGGCGGGATCGCCGAGTTGGGCGGCCACGATGAGCTGGTGGCGTCCGGGGGGCGGTACGCAGCGCTCTACGACGGCTGGGTGCGGTCGACCGATTCCTAGTCCAGCTGCGGCGGCGCGGCAAATGCGTCTATTTGTAGCCGACGGCGCGTTGATTTAGCGGCCCGTGGCGGCGATAGGCAACAGATTCACAACCGCTCTGTCATCCAGACGTAATTTTGACGGCGTTTACTGGGCGGCATGACTATCGAGCAGAAGCGGGTCGTGTCGACCGAGATCCCCGGGCCCCTGTCGCTGGCGATGCAGGCCCGTCGTTCCGTTGCCGTCGCCAGCGGCGTGAGCAGCACACTGCCGGTGTTCATCGAGCGGGCCGGCGGCGGCATCCTCGTGGACATCGACGGCAACCAGCTCATCGACTTCGGATCGGGCATCGCGGTCACGACCGTCGGCAATGCCGCGCCGCGCGTCGTCGACGCGGTAGCCGAGCAGGTGGCGCTGTTCACCCATACCTGCTTCATGGTCACGCCGTACGAGGGATACGTGGCGGTAGCCGAGGCGCTGAACGAGCTGACGCCCGGCACCCACGCCAAGAAGAGCGCGCTATTCAACTCCGGCGCCGAGGCCGTCGAGAACGCCATCAAGATCGCGCGCCACTTCACGGGCCGTCAGGCCATCATCACCTTCGACCACGCTTACCACGGCCGAACAAACCTCACGATGGCGCTGACGGCGAAGAACATGCCCTACAAGCAGGGCTTCGGGCCGTTCGCGGGCGAGATCTACCGCGTCGCGATGGCCTACCCGTACCGCTGGCCGACCGGGCCGGAGAACTGCGCGCAGGAGGCCTTCGACGCCTTCGTGTCCCAGGTGCATGCGCAGGTCGGCGAGGGCAATACCGCCGCCGTCATCATCGAGCCGATCCAGGGCGAGGGCGGCTTCATCGTGCCGGCGCCTGGATTCCTTCGCCTGCTGTCGGACTGGTGCACCGCCAACGGCGTGCTGCTGATCGCCGATGAGATCCAGACCGGCTTCTGCCGCACCGGCGACTGGTTCGCCTGCGATGCCGAGGGTGTCGTTCCCGATCTGATCACCACGGCCAAGGGCATCGCCGGCGGGCTGCCGCTGGCTGCGGTCACCGGCCGCGCGGAGGTCATGGATGCAGTGCACGTCGGCGGGCTCGGCGGCACCTACGGCGGGAATCCCGTGGCCTGCGCGGCGGCGCTGGCGGCGATCGAGACGATGAGGGCCGAGAACCTCATCGGCCGGGCCCGCGAGGTCGAGATGCTGATGATGGCGCGCCTGCACGCGATGGCCGCCAGATTCCCGCAAATCGGCGACGTCCGCGGCCGGGGCGCGATGATCGCCATCGAGCTCGTCGCCGGGTCCGGCGACGACACTCCCGATGCGGCCCTTACCGGCGCCATCGCCAAGGCCTGCCACTCCGAGGGCCTGGTTGTGCTTACCGCCGGCACGTTCGGCAATGTGCTGCGCTTCCTGCCGCCGCTATCGATCAGCGACGACCTGCTGAGCGAGGGCCTGGACATCATCGAGGCCGCCTTCGCCGCCGCAGTCGCTGGCTGACGCTCCAAGCTCGCCGCTCGGCCCGGCCATCACCGGCCCGGACAGCAGGGAGCCCGGCGCACTGTCGGCGATGACGGAGGCCGGGCTCGTCTGGGGGCGCCAGGCGCCTCGGGATGGGCTAGATGCGGCGCTCGTTGTCTAGATGCACAGCGTGCGGGTGCTCAGGAACTCGTCCAGGCCGAACTTGCCGCCCTCGCGGCCATGGCCGGATTGCTTGAAGCCCCCGAACGGCGCGTCGGGCGGGCCGTCGCCGCCATTGACCTGGACGATGCCGCTGCGGATCCGCAGGGCCACCCGCTTGGCCCGCGCCGGATCCGAGGACCACACCGCTGCGGCCAGGCCGTAGTCGGTGCCGTTGGCGATCGCGACGGCCTCCTCCTCGCTGTCGCACGGGATGATCGACAGCACGGGGCCGAAGATCTCCTCCTGCGCGATGCGCATATTCGGGCGGACATCGCTGAAGATCGTGGCCGCGACGAAGTGGCCGACCGGAAGGCCGGGCGGCGGCTCGATGCCCCCGACAATTAGCCGCGCTCCCTCGGCGACGCCGACGGTGATGTAGTCGCGCACGCGCTCGCGCTGCGCCTCGGACACCAACGGGCCCAGAACCGTGGAGGCGGCGAATGGATCGCCGAGCTGCATAGCCGCCGCTGCTTGGATCGCGGCGGCCTCCACCGCGGCGAGCTGGGCGCGGGGGACGATCATCCGCGTCAGGGCGCTGCACGTCTGGCCGGAGTTCTCGTAGCAGTTGGCGATGCCGGCGGCCACGATCTCGCGCAGGCGGCCCTCGTCGAAGTCATCGAGGATGATGTTGGGGCTCTTGCCGCCCAGCTCCATCGCGGTGGCCTTGACGGTGGCCGCGGCGATCTCGGAGATTCGCCGCCCGGCGCGGGTCGATCCGGTGAAGGACACCATGTCGACCAGCGGGTGGCCCACGAGCGCCTCGCCCGCCTCGGGGCCGTAGCCGGTGACGAGATTGAACACGCCAGCGGGCAGCCCGGACGCGTGCACCGCCTCGGCCAGCAGATACGCATTGAGCGGCGTGATCTCCGAGGGCTTGAGGATCACCGTGCAGCCGGCGGTCAGCGCCGGGGCGACCTTGTCCGCGATCTGCAGCATTGGGTAGTTCCACGGCGTGATGGCCGCGACGACGCCGACGCCCTCGCGCAGGATCACCGAGTCGCCGTGCTCCTCGGCGAAGACGGTCTCGGCCGCCAGGGCCGGCATCGCGAGGAACTTTGCGATCGGCCAACTGGTCTGGATGCCGCGGGTGAACTCCAGCGGGGACCCCAGCTCGCGGGCGATCGTGTCGACCAGATCGTCGAGGCGATCCATCATGTACTTGCCGATGCGCTCGCAGTACGCCGCCCGCTCGCCCGGCGGGGTGGCCAGCCACGACGGCAGGGCCGCCGCCGCGGCATGGACGGCCTTGTCCATATCCTCGGCCGAGCCGGCGGGGATCTGGCCGATCAGCTGCTCCGTCGTCGGATTGTGCACCTCGATGACGCCGGTGCCGATGGGCGCAACCCATTCCCCGCCTATGTACAGCTGGTCGTGCTTGGCGAAGCCCACGAGCATTCCTCCGAGGCGATAGCGGTGCGGTGGTGGTGGCAGGTCTAGAGGGCCTGGCCGGAGCTCACGATGGCCACGCGATCGCCCCGGTACCAGGTGAAGGCCAGCTCGAACGGCGAGCCGTCGGCGGAGCGCACGAAGGTCTCCCGGAGGAGGATCGCGGACTCGTCCGCCAAGTCGAGCAGGCGGCTGGTGCGCGGCTCGCCGGCTACTGATTCCGCCGATGACTCCAGATCGCCCAGCAGCGGCCCGCGCAGGTGCGCGAACGCGAGCTCCGGGCGCATCGCCGGGCCCGGTCGCATCGGGGCCTCGGGATCACGGGGCGCCGGCGGGGTGAAGCCCGGCGGCATCCGGCGGTAGGACACACGGACGCAGAAGGGCGCACCGCCGACCTCGACGAGGTGCTCGGTCATCAGGACCTGCTCCTGGCCCGGGATCTGCAGGCGCTCGCACAGCAGCTGCGTTGCGGGGACCGCACGCTGCTCCAGCTCGCGCACCTCGATCTCGCCGTCGCCATCGAGCTCCCGCCGGCTGACCGGCCACGGCTCGGTGGCCGGGAGGCGCATGATCCGCCCGGCCACGCTGGTGCCGAAGCGGGTGCGCCGGGCCACCAGGCCCTCGGCGGCCAGCCGCTGCAGCGCCTCCCGGACGGCGTTGCGGCTCATCGCGAGGTGCTCGACCAGGCTGGATTCGACGAGGCGATGATCGGTCTCGATGAGCCGACTGCGGATCGTCGCGCGCACCATGACGTGCGCGCGGCGCACCGACGTCTGCCGGAAGGTGGCGTTCCGCCGCTTCGCCTCGAACGCGATGCGCCGGTCATCGGCGCCTAGTGGCAGGAGCTCGATCTCCGGCGCCTGCACGCCATCCATGTCCATAGCCGGCCTAGAACTCGAGCATATTGTCGCGGAACTTCTCATACGTATAGCTCGATCGGGTCAGGCCGCGCTTCTGGAGCTCGGGGACGAGGCCATCGGCGATCTCCGCGACGGACTTGCGGCTGGTGTCGGGAAGGGTGATCAGGAACCCGTCGCCGCCGACCTGCTCCATGATGTCGTCCATCATCTCCGCGACCTCCGCCGGGCTGCCGACCAAGTCGATCGCCGCAGATTGGCGGGTGAAGTAGGCCTCCGCCGCCTCGCGCAGGGTTGTCGTCGGGCCCGCGGACGCCAGGAACTGGGCCAGATCCTGCTGGTGGCCGTTCGTGGTGAGCTCCCCGACCGGCGCATCCCAGTCCAGGGCCGCGAAGTTGATGTTGGTGACCTTGCCGAAGACGGCCAGTCGCTCCTCCAGGCGGTCCTTGATGCTCTGGATCTGCCGGGCCTTGCGGGCCTTGGCGTCGTCCATCGTGTCGCCCAGGACGGGGGATACCAGGAAGAGGATCTTGCAATCGTCGGGCTTCCGGCCGGCTTTCTCCATCCGGGACCGCACGTCGTTGCGGTAGTCGATCATCGCCTCGACTGTGCGGACGCCGGCCACGATGGTGTCGGCGTGCAGTGCGCCGAACTCGCGGCCGCGCTCGGAGCCGCCGGCCTGGGCGATGACGGGCCGGCCCTGGGGAAGCGGGCCGGAGTTGAGCGGGCCGTGGGTCTTGTAGTACTTGCCCTCGAAGTCGACGTGGCGCACTTTGGACCCGTCGGCCAGCACGCCGCTCGCGCGGTCGGCGACGATCGCGTCCGGATCCCAGGAGCCCCAGAGGCCGTTGACAGCCTCCATGTACTCGTCGGCCATGTCGTAGCGCTCGTCGTGCGGCGGCATGCCGGGCAGGCCGAAGTTGCGCGCCGCCGGGTCCGAGGATCCGGTCACCATGTTCCAGCCGATACGGCCCCGCGACACCTGATCGAGCGTGCCCATCGTGCGGGCCAGCTGATACGGGTGCATCTGATAGGTCCCTATGGTCGGGACGATGCCGATGCGGGAGGTCGCCTGCGTCATCAGCGCGCCGGTGACGATCGGGTCCTGGCGCGGGGTCGACAGCGCCTTGGCCAGGTAGATATCCATGCTCTCGCCGTAGGACTCGCCTACGTAGGACGAGTCCTCGATCAGGACGTAGTCGAAGCAGGCCCGCTCCAGCGCGCGGGCGATGTCGCAGAACAGCTCGACGTCCTGCCACTCGTGGTCGATGTTGCCCGTCCACGGCTCATTCCACGCCTGCACGCTCGAGCCCTGCAGGAACCATCCCAGGTGAAATTTCTGCGCTGCCACGTTCTCCGCCCTCCAACGTTCGTCACGCTGCCTCGATGAGCCCATGCAAGCCCTGTTGCGTCACGCGCCGACGTCGTCCTTGTTGCCGGAATGTAACGAACGCACCGGAGAATGAGTATTGATGCAGTCCTCACTCGGCCTTTTGACGCTCTGCGTGAATGCGGCGCGCGCTATTGTGGCGTATTCAGCCGCGCGGTTCGACTGCCTGCTGATCGAGGATGGGTCGTATGTCGCCGATATGTGGGGGCGGCAGCGTGCAGATCTATCTGGAGAAGGCTATGTCGGTGCCGCGGCAGGATCCGGCGGTCGTGGCGGGCCGGATGCTGATGGCCAGCGGGCTGGGATATGGTCACCGGCTCATCGACGCGGGCCGTGCAGAACCTCGGCCTGCCCGATCAGGCGCGACGATGTGCGGGTGCGGATGGCCGGCCTGGGGCGCCCGACGGGCTTATCCCCGCCCTGCAGAAGCGCGGCCTCACCCGCACCGAGTACGAGCACACCACCCTGACCGAGAACCTGCTGGCCTACTGCGCCGACTGCTGGATGCGGATCAGGTTGCCGGCGGGATCGCGCACTGCGCAGTCGCGGATCCCGTAGGGCTGCTCGGTCGGCTCCTGGACGATCTCC
>JAOPVO010000204.1 GCA_025966155.1 Pseudonocardiales bacterium | reverse complement strand
GCTCGTGGCGCTGGCTCCTGCGTCGCGGGGCGGTCCGAGGCAGGTGGCGGAACCTCTCCGCTGGCCGTTCGGCTGCTGCTCAGGTTAAGCATGACGCCGGCCGTCGACGCGGCGATCGCAGCGGCCGCGGCGACGGGGATCAGCAGCCTGCCTCGCCGGCGGCCCCGTACAGGTGACCAAGACTGGAGCACCATCAGTTCATCGGTCAGGGAGCCGTCGCCAATGCCGCGCAGCATGCTCGCGGCACTCTCGGCGGTGGGCCGCTCGGCCGGATCGAGGGCGACCATTCTGGCCAGCAGATCGGCGAGGAGCGGGGAGTCCAGATCGGGGATCGCAGGCTGGCGGAAGAGCCGCGCAAGCGCCGCTCCGACGTCACCACCGGGGTAGCAGCGCTGCCCGGTAAGGCATTCGAGCAGCACCAGGCCCAGCGCGTATACGTCCGTGGGCGGTCCGATGTCCTCGCCGCGCACCTGCTCGGGGCTGAGGAAACCTGCTGTGCCGCTGGTCATGCTCTCGGTCGTCAAGCGGGTCTCGTCCGGGGCAAGGGCGATGCCGAAGTCGATGAGCATGCCCCGGGCGGAGGCGCCGGCCAGCAGGATGTTCGCCGGCTTGACGTCGCGGTGGACGATGCCTCGGCTGTGCACATATGCCAGCGCCTCGGCAAGCTCAGCCCCCAGCCGTGCGGCGTCGAGCTCGGGGATCGGGCCGCCTTGCAGCACCGCGCCCAGCGTCGGGCCGTCCACGTATTCGGTCGCAATGAACGGCGGGGAGCCGGCCCCGCCCGGGTCGCCATCCACGATCGAGACGACACCGGGGTGCTCCAGCGAGCGGAGCACTTGAATCTCCCGCCTCCGGCGCATGTCGGGGCGACCCAGCTCCGAGGCCGGGGAGAAGAGCTTCAACGCCACATCGCCGCCCATGTGGTCGTCCAGGGCGCGGTAGACGGTGGCCGACCCCCCCACTCCCAACAGCCCGGTGGCGCGGAATCGACCGGCGACCACCGGCAGGGGCGCCTCGGGCGCGCGCATCAGAGGCGCGGGTCGATCTGGTTCGGCTCCACGATCACCGTCCGGCCCGGCGCTTGGATCACATCGGTGCGGCGGCGGGTGGTCATCATCACGAGGGTGATGAGGAGCGCCGCGGCTCCGAGTGCCATGACGATGTAGCCGACGGCGGTCAAATCGACCGAGTCCATCGTGTCCCTGACGGCGAAAGCAAGGATCGCGCCTATCGCCATGAGGATCAGGCTGGCAGCAATGCTCATTGCGGACCTCCCGGACAGATGAGTTAAGTCCGGTTGAGGTACCTCTCCTTCAACCGATCAAACACAAGCTCCGACGTTTCTGTTGGAGCGGAGCGAATCGGCATACGCCGGAAGGCATTGGGACAGCCCGCAGAGGTTCCGCTCGCGGTATGAGGGGCTCACGACCATGGACGCACCTGGCCCTGAGCGGGCCGCTCTGTGTCAAGCGCTGAACGCTCCCTGCCGATTGTGGGTCGCGGCAGGCAGCGCCGTACTGGATGTCTCAAGCCCCAGCAGGGCGGTCGTGCACCTCATCGGCGCAGCAGCAACAGCGGGAGGATGGACGTCAGCGCGGCCGCGACGACGGCGCCGGAGGCTCCGAAGATCGTGAACTGCTGGTCGACGTCGATCCCGGCGGCCGTCGTGGCCGCCCAGCCCCCGGCGTAGACGGCGGCTAGCCAGAGCGGCCATCCGATTGCCGGCCAGCCGACACGGTGTAGCAGCAGTGCGGCCTGTGCGAGGCCGAGCACGCCCCCGGTGACCGCCCCTTGCAGAGCCAGCGACCGCGGATCTGTTTGATAGCCCACCGATGCTGCTCCCGCGGCGAGGCCGCACATCAGGCCTGCTGCGGTCGCGCTGATCCACGCCAGGGGCCGCGCTCTGGCCTGACCGAGTGCCCACACTTGTCCCGCGCCCACGATCGCGCCGGTGACCAGGCCCCCGGCGAGCGCCGCCCCCGCGCTGTCGACGGGGCCGGCGAGCAGGAGAGCCACATAGCCCCCGATGGGATATGCGGCGGATGACGCCATCCACCGGGCGACGACCCGCGCCGTACCTGGTCGGCTGGTCGCGGGCTGGAGGACGAGCGAGGGTTGATCGGTCATGGGAGCTCCTTCGGGACCGCCCGCTGCGGCGCGCTTTGCGCCGGCGGGTCGTGGATGGCGTCCGGCAGCGGCCGTCCCGCGATCCAGGCTGCGAGCAAGTTGTCGGGATGCTCGGACAGGTGGTCCCGCACGAGTGCGTCCAGCAGCTCGGCATTCCCGCGCAGGTACGCCGCCGCCAGCACAACCAGCTGCCGGTCCCTTGTCGTGGCGGCATACTCCCCCGCCTTAGCCAGCAATTCAGCGTCGGCGGCAAGAAGCGCGGCGGCAACGAGGAGCGGCGGCCAGGTCGCGGTGCGGGCCCGGGCGGCGACGGCGGCCGGTGCGCTCGGGTCGTCGCCGATGAGGCGGCGCAGGAGACTGTCGTCGTCGGGCATGGCTAAGACAATGGGCCCGGGCGCTGACGGTGCACTGATGCTCCTGCTCCCGCAATGCGAGGGGCCTAGTGTCGGCGCATGCTCACCGTCGCCATTCTCGGCGCGGTCGAGGCCCGCAGTGACGGCAGGCTGCTGGTTGTGCCGGAGGGGAAGACCACAGAGCTTCTCGCCCGACTGGCCCTCCAGGGCGGCTCGCCAGTGCGCGCGGAGGCGCTGCTGGACGATCTGTGGCCGGAGGGCGCGGGGCGCAACACCCTGCAGTCCAAGGTGTCCCAGCTGCGCCGCGCGCTTCGCGACAGGGACCTGGTCTCAGGCGGGAGCGATGGCTACAGCCTCGTGGTCGAACCGGGCAGCGTGGACGCCGCGTGCGCGATCGATCTGGCCAGCCAGTCCTCCGCGGCCCGCCGCGCCGGCGATCCAGCGTCCGCCCTCGAATCTGCGCATCAGGGATTGCGGCTGTTCCGCGGTGACATCCTGCCCAACGCCGGTCGTTGGTCGGACCCCCATCGGGCCCGGCTCGAGGAAACCAGGCTGGTCCTGCTGGAGGACGCAATGGCGGCGCGGGTCGATCTGGGCTCGGGCGGTGAGATCGTCGGCGAGCTGGAGACCCTGGTCGGCCAGCACCCGCTGCGTGAGCGCCTCTGGGCCTCGCTCATGGCGGCGCTGTACCGCGGGGGGCGCCAGGCCGAGGCGCTGAGCGCGTACGCCAGGGTGCGGAGGCTGCTCATCGACGACCTGGGGGTCGAGCCAGGCGCCGAGCTGCGCGCGCTGGAGCGTCAGCTGCTTCGGCAGGGCGCGGTGCCGGGACGGAGCGCCGCCGCGCTGGACGTCGCGACACCCGGGAACCTGCCATCGAGCCCGCGATCGATAGTCGGGCGGGCGCGAGATCAGCAGGCGCTGTCCGAGGCCATCGCGACGCAGCGACTCGTCACCCTGGTCGGGCCGGCAGGCGTGGGCAAGACCAGGTTGCTGCTGGAGGCGGCCCGCGCCATCGACACCCCGGGCGGGGTGTGGCTGGTCCGCCTGGAAGCCGTGGCGCCCACGGCCGACCTGCAGCAGGTCGTCGCCGAGACCCTTCACCTGGCCGGCGGCGAGCAGCTGCGCCAGCGCCTCGCCGGCGCCCGGACGGTTCTGCTGCTGGACAACTGCGAGCACGTCGCAGCAGCCTCCGCCGCCTTGGCCGCGCGCCTGCTCGCCGACGTGCCCGCGCTGCGCATCGTGGCGACCAGCCAGGTCCCGCTGGGCATCGAGGACGAGATGGTGCATCCCGTGCTGCCGCTGCCCGTCGACGACTCGGTGGCCCTGTTCCTGGACCGTGCCCGCGATGTGCGCCGTCAGCTGGTGGTCGATGCCGAGACGACGGCGCTGGCCCAGGAGGTCTGCCGCGCCCTGGACGGGCTGCCGCTGGCGATCGAGCTGGCCGCCGCCCGCGCCCGGTCGCTCTCGGTGCAGGACATCGCCCGGCGCCTCGACGATCGCTTCGCGCTCCTCCAGGACCCCAGCAGCAATCGACCCGCGCGCAGAAGGGCGCTCTCCGGCGCCATCGCCTGGAGCTACGACCTGCTATTCCCCGACGACCAGCGCGGGTTGTGGGCGCTGTCGGCCTTTGCCGGGAGTGCGTCCCTGGGGGCCATCGAGCGGGTCCTCGGCGCCTTGGATGTTCCCCAGGCCGCGGCGGTGGACACGCTGACCCGCCTCGTCGATCGGTCGCTCGTCAGTGTGGACAGCTCGGCGGACGGAAGGGTCCGATATCGCCTCCTGGATAGCATTCGTGCCTATGCACTCGACCGGCTGGCTGACGCCGGGCTGTCCGACACCGCGCATCGCGCCCATGCCGAGTGGTACGCGCAGGCGGCCGACTGGTGCGACGCCCACGTGCGCGGGCCGAGCCAGCCCGACTGCCTCACCATCGCGAGGGAGGAACGGTCCAACATCGACGCCGCGCTCTCCTGGTGCGCGACGAGCCGCCCCGGCCTCGGGATGCGCATCGCCAACGGCCTCGGGTGGACGTGGGTCGTCCTGGGCGAGGGCGCGGCCGGCGCCGCCCGGATCCGCGCCGCCCTGGTACCGGAGACGGCGCCGGACGCCCGGGCGCGGGCGATGCTGCTCGCCGGCTGGCTGGAGGCATCGGCCGGCGATGTCGAGCTCGCCCAGGACGACCTCGACGAGGCCGCCCGGCTGGCCGCCGGGTCGGATGACGAGCTCGATCCACGGCGCCTGTCCGCGGATGTCGCGCGCCACCGGGCGTTCGCGTTCCTGCAGCAGGGCCGCCCGCGCGAGGCCCTGGACTGCGCCAGCCTCAGCCTGCCGACCTATCGGGCCCTCGATCTGCGCTGGGAGTCGGCGTCGGCACTTGTGCTGGCCGCGTACACCCTGGTCATGACGGGCGATCTGGAGGCCGCGGCCCGCAACGGCGCGGAGGCCATGACCATCTCCGAGACTCTTGGCGACTCATGGAGCCTGGTGCACGCCACAGCGGTGCTGGGCGCCATCGCCCAGGCGCAGCACCGATTCGACGATGCCATCGAGGCGCTGACGCAAGCTGCCGACCTTTCTGTCGCACTCGGCTTCGTCGGCCAGGCCGCCTTTCATCGCGGGACGCTAGCCCAGGTCCAACGGCGGGCTGGGCGTCTCGCCGACTCCGCCGCGTCGTTCAAGGAGGCCCTGGCCGGCGCCAACTCCGGCGGTGACGGACGCATGGCCGCGACGATTCGGCTGAACCTTGCTCAGCTGCGCCTGCGGGCCGGCGACCGTGCGGCGGCGGTCGCGCTCCTGCGGGAAAACTTGGCCTGGTACGGCGGCGCCGGCGGCGGCGAGGGAGCCCTGCTCTCGCGGTGCGTGCTCGCGGCGGCTTCCGACGACGCAGGCGACCTCGAGGCCGTGCTCCAACTGGCGCGGGACCAGGCCGACCTGCAGGTCACCGTGCTCGCGCTCGATGGGCTCGCGCGGCTACGCGCCGAGGCCGGCGAGTCGCGCGCCGCGGCTGGCCTCATCGCCGAGGCGGACGCCTTGGCGCCGAGCGTCGCCCACATTCTCGACGAGGCCGACCGCCTCGACCGAGCCGCCGCCGCGGCTCTGGCTCAGGTTGGCTCTGGGGGCTCGGCGCGTTCGGACTGAGACCGGCTCCCTATCGCCATCGCGCGATGCCCTTCGTCAGCGGCTCGTCAGCGGCCCCGCCCAGAGTCAGGGGCGACGCCGGTCGACCAGACGGGCATGCAGCGAAAGGAACCCCGATGCCCGCACCCAACCGGGACGACCGCAGCGCGATGCGCCCGGCACAGTCGTCCTTCACCCAACGATTGGCCCGCACCGCCGCCGTGCGCCCATGGCGAGTGGTCTCCGTGTGGCTCCTGATCCTGGCCGCCTCGATCATCGCCATCGGCAGCCTCGTCGGATCGGCGTTCACCTCCGACGCCAGTCTCACCATCAGCACGGAATCAGCCACGGCTCAGCGCATGATCGACGCCAACTTCCCGGAGTCCGACCGCGTCGACGAATCCGTGATCGTCTACTCCGCGGAGTACACAGCAGACGATCCCCGATTCAAGGCGGTGGTGGCCGGCCTCATCGACTCCATAGCCAGAAATCCGGCAGTGGTCTCAGTCGGCAATCCATACGATCCCGGTGCGCCCGCGCTGTCCGAGGACGCGCACGGGGCAATGCTGACACTGACCCTCGGCGAGGACGCCGAAAGCGGCATCGAGGCGGTCCTGCGGGACGTCGCCGCCGCGGACGCCGCGCCCGGGTTCGAGGTCGACA
Source organism: Pseudonocardiales bacterium (assembly GCA_025966155.1). Lineage (GTDB taxonomy): Bacteria > Actinomycetota > Actinomycetes > Mycobacteriales > Jatrophihabitantaceae > RYN-150. Next base: position 12,194 of record JAOPVO010000204.1, on the reverse strand, counting down.
TCACCGGCGCCAACACCGTCGATCACGACTTCGCGGAGCTGTCGGCATCCGACCTGACCAACGGGGAGCTGAAGTTCGGCCTGCCAGCGGCCATGATCGTGCTCATCCTCGTCTTCGGCGCCCTGGTCGCCGCCTTCCTCCCGATGACCATCGCCATCGGATCGATCATTGTCACCGTGGCGATCTCCTCGGTCCTCGGCCAGTTCACGTCCGTGTCGTTCTTCATCGTGAACATGATCACGGCTATGGGTTTGGCGCTGGGCATCGACTACAGCCTGTTCGTCCTCTCGCGGTATCGCGAGGAGCGCCTGGCCGGGCGCCCGAAGATCGAGGCCATAGTCGTCACCGGCGGCACCAGCGGCAAGGCCGTCCTCTTCTCCGGCACCTCGTTCGTCGTCGCCCTGCTCGGCCTGCTGCTGGTGCCGGACACGATCCTGCGCAGCCTCGCGATCGGCGCGATCATCGTGGGGCTCGTCACGATGGCGGCCGCGCTCACGCTGCTCCCGGCTTTGCTGTCCCTGCTCGGGGACCGCGTCAACGCCGTGCGACTGCCGGTCGTCGGACGGGACCGCCCGGCCGAGAGCCCCTTCTGGACAAGGGCCGTCTCCGCGGTCATCCGCCGCCCGGCCGTCGCCCTGACGGCCGGCGGCCTCATCCTGCTTGCCGCCGCCTCCCCGCTGCTCGGCCTGCGGACCGGCACATCGGGGGTGGAGTCGCTGCCGGACTCGGCCGTCTCGAAGTCCGGGGCCGTTGCCCTGGAGCGCAGCTTCCCCGGACTCCTGGCTACCGGCCCAGCCGAGGTGGTCGTGTCCGGCGACGTGTTCTCAGCGGCGAATGCCGCGGCTGTCGCCCGGCTGAAGGAGTCGATCTCCGCCGACGCCGACTTCGGGCCGCTCGAGCAGCGGACCTCCGCGGACGGGCAGTTCGCGATCATAAGCGTGCAATTGATCGGCGACCCCGATCACGCCCAGGCCCGCCGCGGATTGCACAAGCTGCGCGATGAGCTGATCCCGGCGGCATTCGGGCGCGATGCCGCGGTGCTCGTGGGAGGCCAGACGGCCGAGAACGTCGACTACTCCGACGTCATCAACCACTGGCTGCCCATCGTGCTGGTGTTCGTGCTGGGCCTGAGCGCGCTGCTGCTCACCCTCGTGTTCCGCTCGGTGGTGCTCTCGGCCACCGCGGTCATCCTCAACCTGCTGTCGGTGGGCGCCGCCTACGGGCTGCTGGTCCTGGTGTTCCAGCACGGTTTCGGGGCCGGGCTGCTCGGGCTGCAGCAGGTCGAGCGGGTCGAGGCGTGGGTGCCGGTCTTCCTGTTCTCCGTGCTGTTCGCCCTGTCGATGGACTACCACGTGTTCCTGCTCAGCCGCATCAAGGAGCGCTACGCCCAGACCGGGGACACGACCGGCGCGGTCGTCCATGGGATCGCGGCCACCGGTCGCCTCATCACCGGTGCCGCGCTGATCATCGTCGTGGTCTTCGCCGGCTTCGCGTCCGGTCAGCTGGTCATGTTCCAGCAAATGGGATTCGGGGTGGGAGTGGCGCTGGTCGTGGACGCGTCCCTCATCCGCATGGTGGTCGTGCCGGCGGTCATGACCGTGCTCGGGCGCTGGAACTGGTATCTGCCGAGCTGGCTCGGGTGGATACCCGAGCTGCACGTCGAGGGCGACCCTCGCCCTACTCCGGCAACGCCAGCGGATAGCACGGCCGCGGCCGCCAGCCCCCAGCTGGTCGGTTAGATGTACTGGCCACCGAGTTGCTGATCGAGACGGGTGTTGGCCCCGGCGTCCTAGCCGGGGCCAACTGCGTCGCCAGTTCGGCGTCAGCGGGTAAGGAGCTCCTTCGCTATCGGAGCATCGACCTCCTCGAGGGCGCTGCCCTGCTCAGGGCGCATTGACGCGCTGTCGCCCGCCTCGATGGTGAGCCGTGGCAGCAGTCGGTCCAACCACGATGGCAGCCACCAATTCGCCTTGCCGAGCAGCGCCATCGTCGCCGGCACCAGCATCATGCGGATGACCGTTGCGTCGATCAGGATCGCAGTGGCGAGGCCGAGTCCGAGCATCTTCAGCGAGGGCACGGGGCTCGCGACGAAGCTTGCGAACACGGCGATCATGATGAGTGCGGCAGAGGAGATGACGCGTCCCGTTCCGGCCAGTCCGCGCGCGACGGATTCGGCGTTGTCGCCCGTTCGCAGGTATTCCTCGCGGATCCGCGACAGCAGGAAGACCTCGTAGTCCATCGACAGACCGAAGAGGATCGGGAACATGATGACGACGATCAGGGAGGTGATCGGGGTGGGTCCCTCCAGGCCGAGCAGCTCGCTGCCCCAGCCCCACTGGAAGACTGCGACGAGCACGCCGTAGGCGCCGCCGATGGAGAGCAGGTTCACCGCGGCGGCTTTCAGGGGCACCACGATGGAGCGGAAGACCAGCATCAGCAAGAGGAACGACACCGCGATGACGGCGCCTATGAACAGCGGCAGCTTGCTGTTCAGCTGACTATTCAAGTCGTCGGTCATGGCGGTGATGCCGGCGACGTAGACGTTGCCGGGGGTAATCGCCCGGACCCGCTCGATGGTCCTCGATGTCTCGGGGTCGGCGGGCCCAGTGGCTGGTACCGCCGTGAAGACGATGGTGCGGCCGTCGGATGAGAGGCGCGGCTCGCTCGCCGAGGCGATTCCCGGGACGGCGGCGATGTCATCGATCAGTGCGGGCACGCCGCTTGCCTGTGTTCCGGTGACGTCCAGGTCGACGACCACAAGCAAGGGGCCGTTGAAGCCGGTCCCGAATCCCTGGGCGAGCAGGTCGTAGGCCTGCCGGTGTGTCGTCTCAGCCGGGGCATCCCCTGCTGCGGGGAAACCGGTGTGCATCCAGAGGGCCGGCGCCGCCACCGCCACGAGGGTGGCGATGGCACCGAGAAGATACGGCCATGGGCGGCTGGAGACTCGGTGGCCGAAGCGCCACCACACGCTGCCGTTCGCCGGCTTCGTGGGACGGTTCCGCCGCGCGATCCGGCCGGTGTCGATTCGGTCCCCGAGCAGGCTGAGCAGCGCGGGGAGAAGCGTGATGGCGGACGCGACTGCGGCCATCACCATCAACGCCGTGGACAGCCCGATCGAGGTGAGAATCCCTACCCCGGTCAGGGCGAGTGCGCCAGTTGCGATGATCACCGTTCCGCCGGCGAACACAACTGCGGTGCCCGACGAGCCCATGGAGTCCGCGAGCGCCCGGGTGTTGTCCAGGCCAGCTGCCCGGTTCTCCCGGTAGCGGGCCACCACGAATAGCGCGTAGTCGATGCCCACACCCAAGCCGACCAGCCCCGCGACGGGGACCGCCGACTCGGACACATCCATAGTGCCTGCCAGCAACGTGATCGCGCCGATGCCGGCGCCGACAGCGACGATCGAGAGGGCGATCGGGACGACCGCTGCGACCAGGGTGCCGAAGACGACCAGCAGCACCAGCAGCGCCACCAGCAGTCCGATACCCACGTGGCCCGAGCCGCCGCCGCCGGCGTTGAGGAAGACCGCGTCGCCGCCCAGTTCCACCTGGACCCCCGGGATCTGCGTGCCGGACACGGCGCGCGAGAGTGCGGCGAACGCCGGCTTGCCGAGCTGCCGCTCCGGTGCGTCGAGGGTCAGCTCGGCATACGCGATGCGGCCGTCCGGCGACATCGTGGCGACGGAGAACGGATCCGCGACCGACTCCACGTGGGCCATCTGCGCGACGTCGGCGAGGGCAGCTCGGATGGCGTCGCGCCGGGCCTCGAGCGGCTCGTCGCTCTCGGCGGCGAGCACGACCAGCGCCTTGCCCTTGGCCGCTTCGGGGAAGCTCTGGTCAAGCAGCTCCAACGCACGGGCGCTCTGGCTGCCGGCGACGGAGAAATCGTCGGCGAACGTGCCGCCGCCGATGACCGCAAGGGAAACCACCGACCCTATGACGAGGAACCAGCTAGCGATGGTGCGCCAGGGATGCCGAGCACTGGACATCGCGATGGCGCGGATGAGTCTGTTCATGATCTTGCCTCTCGGTGGGAGAATTGCCGGCTAACGAGTTGGGATGATCAGTCCGGCGGAGCGGCCGCAGGCTGGTGCGACCCGCATGTCTCGGCGGATGTCAGGGAGACCAGCGGAAGCCCGGTGTCGCGGATCCTCTGCAGCAGGCCATGCAGCTCGGATTGGTCGATGACGGCACCTTCGATCAAGGTGGTGCCGCCGTCCTCGCGGGTGAGGGTCAGGCCGCCGAACCAGGCCGACCAGCGGGAGGCGAGGTGTCCCTTCAGCCGGATCTGGTACCAGACCGGCCCGTCCGGGTCCCGCTGACCTGATCGCGTCTCGTTCATGCCGCGAAGCTAGGGACGCATGTGGTGAGCACGCATCACCACATGTGGTGATTCGCCTCCGAGCGCGATGGTGCGGGCTACTCCCCGCGGGCGGAACTGCGTCCGGGACGGTCGCGCGTCCATGACATGAGGCCCAGCTCCTCGCCGCGGCGGACGGCAGCCCGCCGGTCGTTGACGCCGAGCTTGCTATAGATGCTCTTCGTATGAGTGCGGACGGTGTTGAGCGACACGACGAGCTGACGGGCGATCTCCGGGCCGCCGAGATCGCCTCCGAGCAGGCGGAGGATCTGCAGCTCCCGCTCACTCAGCGGGTGGATCGGCGCCTGGCGGGCCGGCACCGGCTGCGGGATTGGGCCGAAGGCGGCAAGCAGGTCGCCCACATAGTCACCGGCAATGCCCCGCTTAAGGGCGAGTGAGAGAAGGGACGAGATGGACGATCCCCCATCGACGAAGGCGCGGACGTACCCCTCGGGCTCAGCCAGCAGCAGTGCGCGTTCCAGTGGCACCAGGGCGGCTGCCGCGCTTCCTTTCATCGCGAACGCCTGCGCCTGAAGGATCAGCAACTCAATGGCGCTGCCCGTCCGGCCTCCTGCCTCGGCGGCGTCGAGTAGGCGCCCCAGTAGGCTCGTTGCCACGTCGAGGCGCTCGGCGGTTGGCTGGATGGCGCATCTCGCCAACAGCGCCCTGGCCAGGGTGATGTGGTCGTACTCGCGCAGGTAGCTCAGGTCGTCCGCGGTCGACAGCTGCTGCCCGCGCGCCCAATCGGATGCGTCGGCGATCCGTCCCAGCTTGATATGTATTCGCGCTCGCATCGCAGCGACTGGACGGACATTGGGCGAGAAGTCGCCCACGTACACGCCCTCGGCCTCGTCCAGCAGCCCCGCCGCACCATCCAGATCGGCCTCCGCCTCCCGGACCCGGGCCATCGCAACCCGCCATCGATACGGGTTCTGAGGCAGCCCGACATGTTCGCCAAGTTCCCTGCTGCGCGCCAGGAGCTCAGTGGCGCCCTCGATGTCGTTGCCCTCGCGGTGGATCGCGCTCATCCCGACGTACATGTCCGGCGTTCCCCGCAGCGGCGGCCCACCGCCCGAAGTCGCGAGCAGCAGCGCCCTCTGATACGTCCGCATCGCGTCGCGCAGACGGCCCTGGGTGATCTGGATGTCCGCGAGCGCGATGGAGCAACCCAGGATGTCCGCGATGTGGCCGGCTCGCTCCATGCTGACCAGGGTCTTCGTGTACGCATCGCGGGCCGTCTCCAGGTCGCCGCTGCCCCAGGAGGCAAGCGCAATCAGTGCAGTGGCAGCCCCCCGTCCGAGCTCGTCGCCCTCTTCCAGCAGATCCATAGCCCGCCTGGCATGGCTCACCGTGCCCGCCGGATCGCCCAGGAAGAGCGCCAGCCCAGCCCGATGGACGGCGACACCGGCCGGCACACGGCGGAACTCGTCCTCATCCACCACGACCATCAGCTGGGCGCCTGACGCGACACTCTCCCGCCGGGCAACGGTCGGGTCCAGCCAGCGCTCCGCATTCAGCAGGTGCCCGTCCACGCCCCGCGTCTCCCCGGTGGACAGCAACGCGCCGGCGAAGCTGTTGCTGAGCACCGGACGGGCGCGCAGCAGCTCGAGAGGCAAAGCCTCGCACCACCGACGGAGGGCGGCTTCCTGCCTGTCCCGCCGCATCTGCGGTATCGCCAGCTCGATGAGGTCCGCGGCTCGGGCGAGGTGGCCGCCGGCCATGGCGTGCTCGACCGCCTGTGCCGGTTCGCCATTCGCCGCGTACCAGTCGCTCGCGCGCCGGTGAATCTGCGCGGCAACGGCCGGGGATTCCTGGGTCAGCCGGGACCGCAACATGTCGGCGAAGAGGTGGTGATACCGGTACCACTCACGGCGGTCGTCGAGTGAGACCAGGAACAGGTTGGCCTGCTCGAGCGTGTCGAGCGTTGCCTTTGCTGTGTCCGATCCAGTCACCGCCGCGCACAAGGAGCTGTTGAATCGGTCCAGCAGCGAAACGTGCAACACGAATTCCCGCACGTCGGCCGGCAGGCGCTGCAGCACCTCCTCCACCAGATAGTCAACGATGTAGCGGTCGTCCCCGGTGAAGCCGGCGATGTATCGGGCGGCGTCGTCGCGTCCCTGGATCGACAGGGCAGCCAGCTGGAGTGCGGCGATCCAACCCTCCGTGCGCGCATCGAGCGCTGCGACGTCCGCGTGCGTCAGCTGGAGCCCCATGGTCCCGTTGAGGTACGCCGCGGCCTCGTCGGGGGTGAATCGCAGATTCGCCGCGCGCACCTCCACCAGCTCCCCGCGTGCCCGGAGCCGGGCAAGCGGGATCGCAGGATCGGCGCGGCTGGAGATCACCACGTGCAGGCGCGGAGGCATGTGGTCCAGCAGGAAGGCGATGCCGTCGTGGATCTCGGGGGCGTCGATGACGTGGTAGTCGTCTAGGATGAGCACGATATCGTCGCCGGTGCTGCCGAGGTCGTTGAGCAGGGCTGTCAGCAGGACCTGGGTCGGAGGCTGATCCAGTGCGACCAGCTGGGGCTCGCTTCGGCCTGCGCCGGCCTCCACCGAGTGCAGCGCGGCGACCACGTAGGTCCAGAACACCCTGGGGTCGTTGTCGCTTCGATCAAGCGAGAGCCAGGCCGCGCGACGGGCACGGCCCGCGGCGAACGGCGCACCTGAGAGCCAGTCCGTCAGCAGCGTCGTCTTACCGAAGCCGGCGGGCGCCGAGACGAGCAGCAGTTTCTCAGCCGCGCCCCGCTCGAGCCGCTGGACCAGCCGATCGCGGGCGACCATGCCCTCTTTCCGCCTGGGCAGGTACAGCTTCGTCCCAAGCAGGGGACCCAGCATGAGCGCCTCCGTTCGCCAGCGCCCCAGGGGCTCGCGGTGCTCCCGTTCAGTGCCGGCTGCGCCAGACTAGGCGCACCAGCGAGCGCCTGATCCTCGTCCGACCTCCGAGGCGGCGGCGGTCAGCCCTTGATGGAGAACGGGGGGTACTCATCGCTCAGCAGACCGACGTACGACTGAACCCGGACGCTGTATCTCGAGGCCGCGACGAGGAAGTCCCGCATCCGCACGGGATAGTTCGCAGTGAAAAGGACGGCGAATACTCCTGCTATGACGACGGCGACAGCGGCGATCGCGAGGACCAGCAGAACGAAGTAGTGCGGGATGGCCAGCACCCATTTGTACAGCGGCTTCCACCTGGCCATCTCCCCCGGGTAGGTGAACGTGACGGTGGTGTGCGGGTCAGCCCCGTCGTCGTCCGCTGCCGGGCTGAAGTCGAATGGGGGGTAGTCCTCATGCAGGAACAGGGCGTAGCTGGTGACCCGCCATTCGTAGCGCAGGGTCATCGCGATCGCGTCGAACAGCGGCCGCGGGATGCGACGGGTGAACAGCACGGCGAAGAAGGCGATGAGCGTCAACACCTGGCGCAAGGAGCCCAGGACGTTGACGATGAGCAGGTGCGGGATGGCCAGCAGCCACTGCACCAGCGGGCGCCAGCGGGCGATGTGCAGGCCGCCGCGGAATTCCAGTTGGGTCGGATAGGTGGATACGAGTGACATAGCAGGCTCCTGATGTGGCGGGCGCGCCCTCGCGATCCGCTCCGCAGATGGCGTCCGGCGGTGCGTGCTGGGCGAGTAGGAACGATGATGATCCACACTGACCGGAATAGCCATAGAGGCGCGCGCAGGATGGCGGCGCACCGCCGGACCTCCGGCGAGCGTTGCACCGTGTCGACGGCTACAGCAGGCCTAGGCCCCGCGCGGCCTGCACCGCGGCCTTCCGGTCGCCGGCGCTCACCTTGCGGAAGATGGCCCGGCAGTGTGACTTCACGGTGTTTAGCGAGATATGCAGCTCGTCGGCGATGTCGCGCTGGGACATGGAGGTCGGCAGGTACTGGAGCACGGCCGACTCTCGGGCGGTAAGTGGCTCGAGTATGGGGACGGGAGCCCTGCGTCCGCCGACGCCGTAACGCGCCTCGGCCCGCGCGAGGTAGCGGCCGACTGCACCGGGGTCCGGGCAGCCGCCGATGACGGACCGGGCCTCGGCCAGCAGCGCCAGGCCTGTCGGGTCGCCGCCCCCTTGGAGGGCCTCGCCGCAGGCGGTCAGCACGAACGCCAACGCGAGATCCGTGGACGCATGCCTAGCCAGGGCAAGGGCATCGCGGGCAGCGCCCAGCGCGGAGTCGCCCGAACCGCTCATGCGGGCGCGAATCGCATAGGCCGGGGCGATACCGGGATAGGCCGCAAGCCCGAACGCGGTTGCGGTGTCTATTGCGCTCTGCGCGGCAGCGAGGGCCCGGACGCCAGGCTCATCGTCGAATTCGGCGATCGCGCGATAGACCAGCGCGAGGACCTGGGCGGTTTTGAAGCCATCGGCGGCGCCCTTGTCCGCGGCGAATCGGAGGGTCCGGCGGGCCTGGGCGGTCTGGCCGGCCCAGGCATACGCCGCCCCGGCCGCAGTAGCGAGCTCGGACGAGTGATTGGCCAGCTGTCCGGCAGCGGTCAAGTCGCGCGCCATGCTCAAGGCCGGGGCCACATTGCCGCGAGCGAGCCAGATATTGATGCGCAGCGCCCCTGCGATCGTCGCGTCGGCGCCCTCGGGCATTGAACGAACCATCATTTCGAGCCAGGCGTCGGCTTCGGAGTAGCGGCCGGCGATGTACTCGCACCACCCGAACAACAGGGCGCACCAGGGGGTTGTCCGGGCGACACCGCCCAGTCGGTCGAGATATCCGCGCAGGGTCTCGACTTGGCCCTCCATGAGCAAGCGCGCCCCGTGTATGCGCAGGAGCCCGGCGGCGTTATCGATGTCGCCAGCGGCGAGGCGGTGCTCGATCGCCCGGCCATGATCGGCTCCCGCCTCGAACCACGCCGCAGCGCGCCGGTGCAGCACTGGCAGGAGGTCGGGGAACGCGCGCCCGGCCTCCAGCCGCAGCAGGTCGCGCAGCAGGTGGTGGTAGCGGAACCACGTCCCGGTCCGGTCGAGGCCGATGACCAGCTGATTGGCGGCTGCGATACGCCGCAGCCAATCAGCGCCTCCTGAGTCGGCGGTGACCGCATCGACGAGTGGGCCCGTGAGCTGCTCGAGCGTCGACGTCTCCAGAAGGCGCCTGCGATCGTCCTCGTCGAGGTCGGTAAGCAGCTCGTCGCGCAGGTACTCGATGACCAGGTCGTCGCTGCCGAGGAAGGTGGCGAGGAAGGCGGCGGCGTCGGGTGCCCGCCGCAGCGAGAGGCCGGCGAGCACCAGCCCGGCGGCCCAGCCCTCCGTGCGTCCGCACAGCTGCTCGAGCAGGTCCGCGTCGAGCGCCGGGCCGTTGGGGGCGAGCAGGGCCGCCGCCTCCACAGTGGCGAACCGCAGATCGGCCGCCCGTATCTCGGTTATCTGCCTGCGCACCCGCAATCGGCCGAGCCGGAACGGCGGGTCGATGCGGGTGGACAGCACGACGGTCGCCTGCTCGGGGCAGAGGCCGATGAGCCTCTCGATGCCGCTGTGAATGATGGCGTTATCGATGAGGTGGTAGTCGTCGATGACGAGGATGAGCGGTTGGGTCAGCTCGGCCAGCCAGTTCACCAGCGCTGACACGACGACGAAGGCGTCGCCATTGGCCGCGACGATTGCCGGCCGCAACCGGGCTTCGGAGTCGCCGTGGCTCACGCTGATGGCATCGATCAGACCCCGCCAGAACACGGCCGGGTCGGAATCGCGCTCCTCGACCTGCAGCCAAGCCACAACCTCCGAGCGCCCGCCCAGCCATGAGGAAAGCAGGGTCGACTTCCCGGAGCCCGCCGGAGCGGACAGCAGGACCGCCGGGATGTGCGATGCCACGGAGAGGTCGAGAATCGCCTCTAGGCGCGGGCGGCGCACCAGGCCCGCGGGTGGTCTCGGCGGGCGCAGCTTCGTGGCAGCCAAGCTGGACCCGGAGCCCATCACGGCTGCAGAGTAGCCCGTCACCCGGGTGAGAAATCGTAGCGGGTGATGCCGCCTCGGTCATAGCTGGCGATCATCGGTCCATGCCCGACCGGATCAGCTACGAGATCGTCATCAAGGGCGCGGCCAGCGCCCGTCTGCTGCGTCCACTGATCGACGACTTCATAGTCCACAGGGACAGCGGCTCGACCCGCCTCATCGGCGAGATCCGCGACGCTTCCCACCTCCACGGGTTGCTGGCGCATCTGACCGCCATGAACGCAGAGGTGATGTCCCTTCGGCCGCTCGAGCACCCGTCTCCAATGCCCGACCCGGCCGCACCCGGCCCATGCCCGACCACCCGCCTACCGGCGGGTCCCCCCGCAGACGAAAGGCACTGACATGATCGAAGTCGAGAACCTCAGCAAGCTATACGGCGACACGCTCGCCGTCGACGGGCTGAACTTCGTGGTCCGGGCGGGGATGGTGACCGGCTTCCTCGGCCCCAACGGCTCCGGCAAGTCCACGACCATGCGGATGATCGCCGGCCTGGACAGGCCCTCGTCCGGAAGCATCAAAGTGAACGGCCGCGACTACCGGTCGTCCAGCTCGCCGATGTCCGAGCTGGGCGTTCTCCTGGAGGCGCGGGCTGTGCACACCGGCCGCACGGCGCGCAATCACCTGCTGGCCCTTGCGCACACCAACGGCATCGCGCGGCGCCGTGTCGATGAGGTGATCGAACTGGTGGGGCTGCACACCGTGGCCGGCAAGCGCGTCGGCGGATTCTCCCTGGGCATGGGCCAACGACTCGGCGTGGCCACCGCGCTGCTGGGCGACCCCGAGACCGTGGTCCTCGACGAACCGGTGAACGGACTGGATCCGGAGGGCGTGCTGTGGATGCGGACCATGCTCGTGGACCTCGCCGAGCAAGGGCACACCGTGTTCGTGTCATCGCACCTCATGAGCGAGATGGCGCAAACCGCCGCCCGTTTGGTGGTGATCGGGCGAGGGCGCCTCATCGCGGACACCACCGTCGAGGAATTCGTGGCCCGGGCTTCGACCAACACCGTCATCGTCCGCACGCCGGAGGCCGATCGCCTGCACAGCCTCCTGGCCGGCCCCGACGTCGCGGTCACCGCTGTGCAGCCCGACGTCCTGCGGGTCGAGGGGCTCGCATCCCAGGACATCGGGACCATCGCCTGGCAGGCGCACGTCGCCATCTACGAGCTGGCCGCCGAGCAGGCCTCGCTGGAGCAGGCATTCATGGCCCTGACCGGCGACGCCGTCGAGTACCGCTCCTCCGCACCGGCGGTGGCGGCATGACCGCCGCGACCGCACGTGCCCCTCGTTCGCCGGTGAACGCGCGCATCGGCGACACGAGGGTGACGCAGACACGCGTCGTGCTGTCCGAATGGACCAAATTCCGATCGGTGCGCTCCACGGTCTACACCCTGGTCGTCGCCGCCGCCCTGATCGTCGGGCTCGGCGCCCTGTTCGCGGGCATCACCGCCAGCGACCCCGACGGCCTGCAGCCGGGCGACACCGCGATCTCCATCAGCCTCATCGGGACCTTCTTCGCCCAGCTGTCCATCGGCGTCCTGGGGGTGCTGCTGATCACCGGCGAATACAGCACCGGAATGATCCGGGCCTCCCTGGCCGCTGTGCCGGCGCGCCTGCCCACCCTGTGGGCCAAGCTGGCCGTATGCGCCGGCGCGGTGTTCACCACCATGCTGGCCAGCAGCTTCACAGCGTTCGCCGTAGGACAGGCGCTCCTCAGCGGGCGGGGCCTCAACGCATCGCTGTCGGACCCGGGCGCCCTGAGGTCGGTCGTCGGCGCCGCGCTTTATCTGACGGTCGCGGCGATGACGGCCCTTGCCCTGGGCGCCGTCATGCGCAACACAGCCGCCGCAATCTCCACCTTCGTGGCGGTGTTCTTCG
>JAOPVO010000134.1 GCA_025966155.1 Pseudonocardiales bacterium | reverse complement strand
GCGGCACCGGCTTGGCCCATGGCTCTGTCAGGATGTCTCCCCATGGTGTGCCGCCGGATCGGACTTGTCGTGCACGGCGGCCGCGAGGCTGCCGTCGCCACCGCCGTAGCGGTGCGCGCCTGGGCGGTGCAGCACGACATCACCGTCACCGATGTCGATGTGTGGGGCCCGGACCGCAGCCACAGCGAGCGCCGCAATTCCCGCGATGAGGCCGCCGCGACCGGCCACCCGGATCTCATCGTGACCATCGGCGGCGACGGCACGTTCCTGCGCGGCGCGCGGGTGGCGGCCGAGGATGGCGTCCCGGTGCTCGGGATCAACGTCGGGCGGGTCGGGTTCCTCACTGAGATCGAGCCCGCCGAGATCGAGATCGCGCTCCAGGCCTTCATCGAGGGCCACGCGCTGATCGACGAGCGGCTGATGCTGACGATGAGCGCCTCGCGGCCGCTGAGCATCCCCGCCGAGATGGAGGCGCTGCTGCAATACGGGCGGGGCCCGCTCCTTCCGGCGCCGCTGCACCGCGACCCCTCCTCCGCCGACAATGTGCGGGCCGGCGCCGGCGTCGCGATGGACATCACCGCCGTCAACGACATCGTCTTCGAGAAGCTCGCCCGCGACCGGCAGGCCAGCATCGGGCTCTACGTCAACGAGGTGCTCTTCGCCTCCTACTCCGCCGACGCGCTGATCGTGGCCAGTCCCACCGGATCGACCGCCTACAACTTCTCGGCCGGCGGTCCCGTGCTGTCGCCGCGGCTTCGGGCGCTGGTCTTCACCCCGGTCGCACCGCACATGGTGTTCAACCGGAGCCTCGTGCTCGCCGCGGACGAGCGGATCGCCGTGCGGGTGCTCGAGCAGTCCGGGCAGGTCGCGGTCAGCGTGGATGGGCAGCTGCGCGGTGTGCTCGATCCCGGCGACTGGGTGTCGGTCTATCCGCATAGCGCGCCGGCCAAGCTGGTCCGGCTGCGCCCGTCCAATTTCTATTCGCGCCTGCGCGGCCGGTTCGGGCTCTCCGACGCCCCGGCCGCCGTCGCCGACACCTCGGGCCCCGCTGCCCACCTCGGCCGGCCGGCCCAGCCCTCGGAGGATGTCGAGTGAGCGCGCACATGACTCCGGAGGAATTCCGCCGGCACGGGCGCGAGGTCATCGATTGGATAGCCGACTACTACGAGCGGCTGGAGCAGCTGCCCGTGCTGTCGCCGGCCACACCGGGTTCCATCCGGGCCCAGCTCCCGCCCGAGCCGCCGCAGCAGGGCGAGCCGTTCGGCGCGATCCTGCGCGACCTCGACGGCATCGTGCTCGAGGGAATGACGCACTGGCAGCACCCGTCGTTCTTCGCCTACTTCCCCGCCAACGCCTCGGGTCCGTCGATCCTGGGCGATCTGCTGGCCAGCGGGCTGGGCGCCCAGGGGATGCTGTGGTCCACCTCCCCCGCGGCGACCGAGCTCGAGACGCACGTCTTGGACTGGCTTGCCGCGCTGCTGGATATCCCAGCCCGATTCCGCTCCGACGGGGCCGGCGGCGGGGTCATCCAGCACAGCGCGTCGGACTCGGCGCTGGTCGCGCTGCTGGCCGCCCTGCACCGGGCCAGCGGCGGGCGCACCGAGCACGAGGGCGTTGGCAGCGGCCAGTACCGGGTCTACGCATCGACCCAGACTCATTCCTCCATCGAGAAGGCCTGCCGGATCGCGGGCCTCGGATCGAATGCGGTGCGCGCTATCGATGTCGACCCGCAGACGCTAGCCGCGCGCCCCGCTCATCTGCGCGAGCTGATTGCCGCCGACGTCGCCGCCGGGCTCACGCCGGTGCTGGTCGTCGCCACGGTCGGCACGACGAGCACCACCGCAATCGACCCGGTTCGGGAGCTGGCCGCAATTGCCCGCGAGCATGGGGCGTGGACGCACGTCGACGCCGCGTACGCCGGTGTCGCCGCCGTCGCCCCGGAGCTGAGGTTCGTCAACGACGGCCTCGAGCTCGTCGACTCCTATTCGACCAACCCGCACAAGTGGCTGCTGACCAACTTCGACTGCACGGCGTTCTGGGTGGCCGACCGCGGCCCGCTGCTGGGCGCGCTGTCGATCCTCCCCGAGTACCTGCGCAACCCCGCGACCGACGCCGGCGCGGTTCTGGACTACCGCGACTGGCACGTCCCGCTCGGACGCCGGTTCCGTGCGCTCAAGCTCTGGTCGGTGCTGCGCTGGTACGGCGCCGAGGGCCTGGCCGAGCACATCCGGGGCCATGTCGCGATGGCGCAGCAGCTCGCGCAGTGGATAGCCGACGATGATCGCTTCGAGCTGGCCGCGCCGCATCCACTGTCGCTGGTGTGCTTCCGCCTCCGCTCCGGCGACGCTCCGACCCGGGCGCTGATGGATGCCATCAACGCGTCGGGCCGGGCCTTCCTGACGCACACGGTGGTCAATGGCCGCGTGACGCTGCGCGTGGCCATCGGCTCGCCGCAGACGCAGGTGGAGCACGTGAGCCGGCTGTGGTCCCAGATTCAATCGCTGGCTACCGATCCCGGCTGATTAGTCCATGAACTCGGGCAGGCGGAACATGGCCTCCTGCGCGACGGTGATGCAGTGCTGTCCGGCCTCGTTGTAGATCTCCCCGATGGCCAGGCCGCGCGCGCCGGACGCATTGGGGGATCCGCGGTGGAACAGCATCCACTCGTCGGCCCGGATCTGGTGGTGGAACCACATGACGTGGTCGAGCGACGCGATGCGCGCGCCCTCCTCGCCGTGGCCGCGCGAGTGGTGGGACATCACCGGGTCCATGATCCCGAAGTCCGACGCGAAGACGACCATCGCGGTGTGGATCAGCGGATCGGCCGGCAGCGGCGCCGCGGTGCGGAACCAGGTCGAGTCCGCGACCTCGGTGCTGCCGGCGGGACGGCGCCGCGACGACACCGAGGTGCGCATCTCGAAGGAATCGCGGAAGCTGGGCTCGTTGGCATCGCTGTCGCCGCGGCGACGGCGGTCCGGGCGGCTGTCGGCCGGCATCGGCACCGGGGGCATCGGCGTGCCGTGCTCGAGGCCGCGGGCGGGCGTCTGGAACGACGCGGTCAGGGCAAAGATGCCCTTGCCGTTCTGGAGCGCGATGACCCGCCGGACGCTGAACGACCGCCCGTCGCGGACGCGGTCCACGCTGAACACCACGGGGATCATCGGGTCGCCGGCGCGGATGAAGTAGGAGTGGAACGAGTGCGGCGGGCGGCCGTCGGGCACCGTGCGCGCCGCGGCGATCAGCGACTGGGCGGCGACCTGCCCGCCGAAGACGCGCGGCGGCGACCCGGCGACGGACAGCCCGCGGAACAGGTCCAACTCGAGGCGCTCGAGGTCGAGGACCTCCAGCAGGTGCTCGACATTGGCCTTCCCGTCGGTCGGGTAGCCGCCGACGGGCGGGCTGGATTCGGTGCTGGCGCTCATTGTTGGTGCGTCCTCCGTGCTGCTGTCCTGAGTGTCCGCTTAGCTGCGGGCGGGCTCTGTGTAGCCCAGTCCAGCGGGCAGGCGCACGAGCATCTCCTGGGTGGTGGTCGCAATGTGCGCACCGTCACTGCTGTACATGGTCCCGCGGACCAGGCCGCGGTCCTCGATCGCCACCGGCGACACCGTCTCGTAGAGCATCCAATCGTCGGCACGGAACGGCCGGTGGAACCAGACCGCGTGGTCCAGGGATGCGCTGGTCCCGCCGTCGATCACCCGCACGACGCCGTACGGCGACACGATGTTCTCGGCCAGCGTGGTGTCCGAGAGGTAGGCCAGCGCCGCCTGGTGGGTCAGCAGCGCCTCGTCCAGTTCGTGCCGCATCCGGCACCACACCTGCGTGACGCGCGGGATGGGTCCGCCGCGCATCCGGAGGATCGGCGGCGGCTCGGTGATGTAGCGGACGTCCAGCACATCGTCGACGCGGGACAGCTGCATGTACTCGCTCAGACCGGCCTCGGCCAGCCACTCGGCGGTGGTGGGCAGCGACCACGGGTCGGGCAGGCCGGTCGGCATGGGCTCGCCGTGGTTGAGCTGGCCGCCGGACCAGCCCTCGGGATTAGCGAAGGACAGCGTGGTATCGGTAACCGGGCGGTCGGCCTGGATGGCGACAACCCGCCGCGCGGCGAACGAGCGGCCATCGCGGCGGCGCTCGACCTCCAAACGCAGCGGGACATCGGGCTTCCCGGCGTTCAGGAAATACGTGTGCAGCGAGTGCGCCGCCCAGCCATCCGGGATGGTCCGGCCGGCGGCGAGCAGGGACTGCGCCACCAGCTGCCCGCCGTAGATCCGCCGCGGATTGGCCGGGCTCAGGGCCGTGAAGACATCCTCGGCCCCGTCGGCATCGGGCAGCAGATCGACGAGGTCGGTCAGGGTGCGCGGGGCGGCGGTCATCGGGACCCGCTCGCGCGCACCCGCTCCGCTCCGCTGAGGCGGTGGACCCGGATGGTGTTCGTGGCCCCCGGTGTCGTCGGCGGCGTGCCGGCCACGATGACCACCAGATCGCCCGGGCGGCAGACGGCCTTGTCCAGCAGCAGCGTGTTGACCTGCCGGACCATCTCGTCGGTGGTCTGCACGGTCCAGGTCTGGAAGGCCTCGGTGCCCCAGCACAGCGCCAATTGCCGCTGGACGTACTCGTCGGGGGTGAAGGCATAGACGGGCACCGTGATGTGCAACCGGGCCAGGCGCCGGGCGGTGTCGCCGGTCTGGGTGAAGGCCACCAGCGCCGACGCGTCCAGCGCGATGCCGATGTCGCGCGCGGCCTTGGCGATGGCCCCGCCCTGGGTGCGCGGGTTGTGCCGCAGTGCCGGGACCTCGGCGGCCGCGCCCTCGACGGAGGTGATGATGCGCGCCATCGTGTCGACGGCCTGGATCGGGAACTTCCCGACGCTGGTCTCCCCCGACAGCATGACCGCGTCCGCGCCGTCGAGCACCGCATTGGCGACGTCGGAGGCCTCGGCCCGGGTCGGGCGGGAGTGGGTGATCATCGACTCGAGCATCTGGGTGGCGACGATGACGGGCTTGGCGTTGTCGCGGCAGATCTGCACGCAGCGCTTCTGCACCACCGGCACCTGCTCCAGCGGCATCTCGACGCCGAGGTCGCCGCGGGCGACCATGACGCCGTCGAAGGCCAGCGCGATCTCCTCGAGGTTCTCGACGGCCTCGGGCTTCTCGATCTTCGCGATGACCGGGCGGCGGATCCCGACCTCGTCCATGATCTTGTGCACGAGCTTGATATCCGAGGCGAACCGCACGAACGACAAGGCGATGAAGTCCACGCCCAGGCGCAGCGCGAAGATGAGGTCCTCGGCGTCCTTGTCCGACAGCGCCGGCACGCTGACGGCCACACCGGGCAGCGACAGGCCCTTGTTATTGCTGACCGGGCCGCCCTCGGTGACATCGCAGACGACGTCGGTGCCGTTCTCGATGGCCACCGCCACCAGGCCGATGTTGCCGTCGTCGACCAGCAGCTTGTCACCGGGGCGGACATCGTCGGCCAGTTGCTTGTAGGTCGTGGAGACGCGGTCGTGGTCGCCCGGGCAGTCCTCGACGGTGATGCGGATGCGCTCGCCGGTCTCCCAGACCACCGGCCCGTCGGCAAAGCGGCCGAGGCGGATCTTGGGCCCCTGAAGGTCACCCAGGATCGCGATATTGCGCCCGGCGGCGGCGGCCGCGGTCCGCACCAGCGCATAGCGCATGGCGTGGTCGGCATGGTCGCCGTGGCTGAAGTTCAGCCGGGCCACATTCATGCCGGCCTCGACCAAGGCGCGCATGCGCTCCGGCGGGTCGGTCGCAGGGCCGAGCGTGCAGACGATCTTGGTACGGCGCATCACAGGAGCCACTCTAAGGGGGTGAAGCGGTCCGGCGACGGTGGTGGACCGAGCTTCCTACCCGAACGTCGGGTGACGAACGGGTGATCGTTCAGCGTTCTAGCTTTCGCTGAGCGCTCTAGCTCTTCGCGGCGGCAGTCTCTCTCGGGCCGCAGCTTCCTGCTTGATTCTTGCGCTAGCTCTTCGCGGCGGCCATGACGGCGTCGTCGACGTCGCGGCCCTCGGCTCGAGCCAGTCGGGTGGCCTCAAGCACGCGCTTGTAGTCGCGCGGCACGATGGCCGAGAAGCGGGCCAGCCCGGCCGGCCAGTCCTCCAGCAGCTGCCCGGCAACGGCCGAGCCGGTGAGATCCCGGTGGCGGCTGACGATGTCGTGCAGCGTCTGGGCGTCCTCGTCCGTGGGCGGGCCGACGTCGACCAATTCGCCGTTGACCAGCGCGGCGTCGAGGTCCAGCACGAAGGCCAGACCGCCCGACATGCCCGCGCCGACATTGCGCCCGGTCCCGCCGAGGATGACGGCGATGCCGCCGGTCATGTACTCAAGCGCATGGTCGCCCACGCCCTCGACGACCGCGATGGCCCCGGAGTTCCGGACGCAGAAGCGCTCGCCCGCGCGCCCGGACAGGAAGATCGAGCCCGCCGTCGCGCCGTAGCCGATGACATTGCCGGCGATGACGTTGTCCTGCGCGATGAGCGGGGCGCGCTCATCGGGGCGCACCACGATCGTGCCGCCGGACAGGCCCTTGCCGACGTAGTCATTCGCGTCGCCCAGCAGCCGCAGGGTCATGCCGCGCGGCACGAAGGCACCGAAGGACTGGCCCGCGGACCCGCGGAAGGTGATGTCGATGGTGCCCTCGGGCAGGCCGTCGACGCCGTACCGGCGGGTGACCAGCGAGCCGAGCATCGTGCCGACGGTGCGGTTGACGTTGCGCACGGGCAGCTCGAAGCTGACCGGCTTGGCGTCCAGCAGCGCGCCCTCGCAGAGCTGGATGAGGGTGTTGTCCAGCGCCGCGTCGAGACCGTGCTCCTGGCCGACCATGCGCCGCAGCGCGATCGTCGGGAGGCCATCGTCGCCGAACGGCACGGCGTCCATCGACAGGATGGGCGACAGGTCGAGGCCGGCGGCCTTCCAGTGGTCGACCGCCGCGCGGGTGTCGAGCAGGTCCGCGCGCCCGACGGCCTCGTCGATGCTGCGCAGGCCGAGGCTGGCCAGCAGGACGCGCACCTCCTTGGCCACGTACTCGAAGAAGGTCTCGACGAACTCGGGCTTGCCGGTGAAGCGCGCGCGCAGCACGGGGTTCTGGGTGGCGACCCCGACCGGGCAGGTGTCCAGGTGGCAGACGCGCATCATGATGCAGCCCGACACGATCAGCGGGGCCGTCGCGAAGCCGAACTCCTCGGCGCCCAAAAGCGCGGCGACGATGACATCTCGGCCGGACTTCATCGCGCCGTCGACCTGGACGGTGATGCGGTCCCGGAGCTTGTTGCGCAGCAGGGTCTGCTGGGCCTCGGCCAGCCCGAGCTCCCACGGCATGCCGGTGTGCTTGAGCGAGGTCAGCGGCGCCGCGCCGGTGCCGCCGTCGTGGCCGGAGATCAGCACGACGTCGGCGTGGGCCTTGGAGACCCCGGCCGCGACCGCGCCGATGCCGACCTCGGCGACCAGCTTGACGTGCACGCGGGCCTGCGGGTTGGCATTCTTGAGGTCGTGGATCAGCTGGGCGAGATCCTCGATCGAGTAGATGTCGTGGTGCGGCGGCGGGGAGATCAGGCCCACGCCCGGCGTCGAGTGGCGGGTCCGCGCGATCCACGGATACACCTTGAAGCCGGGCAGCTGACCGCCCTCGCCGGGCTTCGCGCCCTGCGCCATCTTGATCTGGATCTGGTCGGCGGATGTCAGATATTCAGCGGTGACGCCAAACCGGCCGGACGCCACCTGCTTGATCCTGGAACGCAGGGAATCGCCTGCCATTAGCGGCATGTCGACTTCGATACGGTCCTTGCCGATCACGGACGCCAGAGTCTCGCCCTGCTTGATCGGGATGCCTCTCAGTTCCTGGCGATAGCGGTTTTCATCCTCGCCGCCTTCGCCGGTATTGGACTTGCCGCCGATGCGGTTCATCGCGATCGCCAGAGTGGCGTGCGCTTCGGTCGAAATCGAACCGAGCGACATCGCGCCGGTAGCGAAGCGCTTGACGATTTCCTTCGCCGATTCAACTTCATCCAGCGGGATCGCCTTGGACGGATCGATCTTGAACTCGAACAGGCCGCGCAGCGTCATGTGGCGGCGGCTCTGGTCGTTGATCAGCTGGGCGTATTCCTTGTAGGTGCTCCAGTTGTTGGCGCGCGTGCTGTGTTGCAGCTTGGCGATGGCGTCGGGCGTCCACATGTGCTCCTCACCGCGGGTGCGCCAGGCATATTCGCCGCCGGCATCGAGCATGGAGGCCAACAGCGGATCGTCGCCGAATGCCGCCTTGTGCATGCGCAGCGCTTCCTCGGCGATCTCGAAGACACCGATGCCTTCCACCCGGGTGGCGGTGCCGGTGAAGTACTTGGCCACGGTGTCCTGGTTCAGACCGATGATCTCGAACAACTGCGCGCCGCAGTAGCTCATGTACGTGCTCACGCCCATCTTGGACATGATCTTCGACAGGCCCTTGCCGATGGCCTTGACGTAGTTGTAGATCGCCTTCTCGGGCGACAGGTCGCCCGGCAGATCCTTGTGCAGGTCGGCCAGCGTTTCCATCGCCAGGTAGGGATGCACGGCCTCGGCGCCGTAGCCCGCCAGCACGGCGAAATGGTGCACTTCGCGGGCGGTGCCGGTCTCGACCACCAGGCCGGCCGTGGTGCGCAGGCCCTGGCCCACCAGGTGCTGGTGGATGGCGCTGGACGCCAGCAGCGCCGGAATGGCGATCTGCGTGGCGCTGACGTTGCGGTCGCTCACGATGAGGATGTTCTTGCCGCCCTTGATCGCGTCCACCGCTTCGGCGCACAACGAGGCCAATTTGGCTTCGACGCCCTCACGGCCCCAGGCCGCCGGGTAGGTGATGTCGAGCGTCGCGCTCTTGAACTTGCCGTGCGTGTGCCGGTCGATGTCGCGCAGCTTGGCCATGTCGGCGAAGTCGAGGATCGGCTGTGCCACCTCGAGCCGCATCGGCGGGTTGACCTGGTTGATGTCGAGCAGGTTCGGCTTGGGGCCGATGAACGACACCAGCGACATGACGATGGCTTCGCGGATCGGGTCGATCGGCGGGTTCGTCACCTGGGCGAACATCTGGCGGAAATAGTTGTAGAGCGTCTTGTTCTTGTCGCTCAGCACGGCCAGCGGGCTGTCGTTGCCCATGGAGCCGATGCCCTCTTCGCCGGCCTGGGCCATGGGCGAGAGCAGGAACTTCAGGTCTTCCTGGCTGTAGCCGAAAGCCTGCTGGCGGTCGAGCAAGGCCGTATCGCTGGCCGGCATCGGCACGGCGTCGGCTGGCACGCTGTCGAGCTTGATGCGCAGGTTGTCGATCCACTGCTTGTAGGGCTTGGTGTTGACGATGTTGGCCTTCAACTCGTCGTCGTCGATCATGCGGCCCTGCTCTAGATCGATCAGGAACATCTTGCCGGGCTGCAGGCGCCACTTGCGGACGATCTTGTTCTCGGGAATCGGCAAAACGCCCGACTCGGAAGCCATGATGACCAGGTCGTCGTCGGTGACGCAGTAGCGCGAGGGGCGCAGGCCGTTGCGGTCGAGCGTGGCGCCGATCTGGCGGCCGTCGGTGAAGACGATCGACGCCGGGCCGTCCCACGGCTCCATCATGGCCGCGTGGTACTCGTAGAACGCGCGGCGGCGCTCGTCCAAGTTGGTGTGCTGCTCCCACGGCTCGGGAATCATCATCATCACGGCCTGGCTGATCGGATAGCCGGCCATGGTCAGCAGCTCGAGGCAGTTGTCGAACGTGGCGGTGTCCGACTGGTTGGCAAAGCTGATGGGGTACAGCTTGGCGAGGTCGGCGGCCAGCACCGGCGAGGCCATCACGCCTTCGCGGGCCTTCATCCAGTTGTAGTTGCCCTTGACGGTGTTGATCTCACCGTTGTGCGCCACATAGCGGTACGGGTGGGCCAGCGGCCACTCGGGAAAGGTGTTCGTCGAGAAACGCTGGTGCACCAGGCCAAGGGCCGACACACAACGCTCGTCGGACAGGTCGAGGTAGTACACGCCCACCTGGTCGGCCAGAAGCAGACCCTTGTAGATGACCGTGCGGCTCGACATGCTCGGCACGTAATACTCTTTGCTGTGCTTGAGCTTGAGCTTCTGGATGTTGGCGCTGGCCGTCTTGCGGATGACATAGAGCTTGCGCTCCAGGGCGTCCTGCACGATGACGTCGTCGCCACGGCCGATGAACACCTGTTTCAGCAGCGGCTCGGTCTTGCGGACGTTGGGCGACATCGGCATGTCGCGGTCGACCGGCACGTCGCGCCAGCCGAGCAGCACCTGGCCTTCGGCCTTGATCGCGCGTTCCATTTCCTGTTCGCAAGCCTGGCGCGAGGCGTGCTCCTTGGGCAAGAAGATCATGCCGACGCCGTACTCGCCGGCGGCCGGCAGGGTGACGCCCTGCTTGGCCATTTCTTCGCGGTAGAGACGGTCTGGAATCTGGATCAGGATGCCAGCGCCGTCGCCCATGAGCTTGTCGGCACCGACCGCGCCGCGGTGATCGATGTTCTCGAGAATCTTGAGCGCCTGCGTGACGATGTCGTGGCGTTTCTCGCCCTTGATGTGGGCAACGAATCCCAGGCCGCAAGCGTCATGCTCGTGGCTGGGAGAATACAAACCGTGGTCTTTGAGATATTGAATCTCGGCAGCCGTCGTCATGGCGCGCTCCTATATTGATTTCGCAGGGACTGGAAGCATAAAACACTGCAACAACAATGCCAAGCACAATAATCAGGGTCAGATTCCTATTTACTGAGACCGAAATACAAGTTGAATCATTTAGGGACACATTAAAAAAGTAGCGAGCCGACCGCTTGGAAGATCGCGGTTGGCTCGTCAGCCCGTGGTTTCGATCGGCGGTGGCCTCTTCAACGGTCGCCCCGGCGTCCCCTTGACGAGCCGTCGGTCAGTGCTTTTTCCCAGAGCCGCCACGAATGTCTCGTCTCCCAGCGCCCAACCACGGAGCACCGCATCGGCCAACCGCGCACGCTCGACCTCGCCGAGACCTGTATGCACCATTTCGGCATAGGCCGCTTCGCGCGCAAACGGCGTGTTTCCGAGCGTCCAGAAAATAGGATGAGGCGTGATCAGCGGATCGTTCCGCAAGCCAACATAGTGCCCGTGGCTCGACCATGGGTAGTCGCGGGGAGCGATTGCAAGGCCCGCCTGCACTGGCGCGCTGTCGATGAGGGCCATGCTGTGCAAGAGGTGGCGCTCCGGCTGAAGCACCGTGCTGCGGTAGCGCCCCTCCCATAGGCTTCCAGTGCGGCCGTGCGTGTCATTGAAGTACCGCACATAGCGGCGACCCACCGCCTGCATGAGTTTGGGCAGACCGTCTGCGGTACCGGGCGTCGCCAGCAGGTGGAGCTGGTTCGGCAGCAGCACGTAGGCATGCAGCGCCACTTTGAGGCTTCTCGAGTGTTCCAGCAGTTGCGCCAGCAGCAAGGCGTAGTCGGTGGGGCCGGCGAACACAGGCTGCCCGTTGTTGCCCCGCTGCACCACATGGTGCGGCAGGCCAGGAAGGTTCAGGCGGGGAAGTCGGGCCATGTGGGGGCGCGGGAGCGCAATCTGCGACGCGGGGCCCGATGGTAATGGCAAAGGCGACCACCTCGGAGGCGCCAGGTCCGGGGCCGCGGTACCGACAAGCGCACCGCTTCGGCAACTTGGCTCCGCGACAGTGATGCAGCGCCGCCGCCTTGGCTGCCCCGCGGCAGCGGCCGTTACGCCGGTACCTGCGGGTTATTCGGCAGCAACCGGCTCGGGCAGCCGGAACCTGGTCTGCAACAGGTCCGTCAGTCCAAACTCGGCCAGCAGGCTTTGCAGCCGCTCGGCGGCGCTGCGCTTTTTCTGGCCGGTAAAGCGGGCGATGATCAACTCGTTTTTCATGCTGTGCTCCCAGCCCACGAGTTCGGTCACCGTGACCTGGTAGCCGGAGGCCTCCAGGTAGAGGCAGCGCAGCACATTGGTGATCTGGCTCCCCATCTCACGGGTGTGGATGGGGTGGCGCCACAACTCGGCCAGCGGGGTGCGGGCCAGTTGCATGGCCTTGTTCTGGCGCAGGCAGGCCGCCACTTCGGCCTGGCAGCAGGGCACGAGCACCATGGCGCGGGCCCGCTTGTGCAGGCCGAAGGCGATGGCGTCGTCGGTCGCCGTGTCGCACGCATGGAGCGCCGTCACCACGTCGATGCGGTCCGGCAGCCGCGCCGACCCGGTCGACTCGGCCACGCTGATGTTCAGAAACTCCATGCGCTCGAAGCCCAGTTGCGCGGCCAACTCCTGCGACTTCTGCACCAGCTCGGCACGCGTCTCGATGCCGTAGATGTGGCCTTTGCCCAGCGCCTTGAAAAACAGGTCGTAGATGATGAAGCCGAGGTAGGACTTGCCCGCGCCATGGTCTGCGAGCGTGAGGCCGTCGTCCGCCGCGGGCAACTCCTGCAGAAGCTTTTCGATGAACTGGAAAAGGTGATAGACCTGCTTCAGCTTGCGCCGCGAGTCCTGGTTGAGCTTGCCGTCGCGCGTGAGGATGTGCAGGGCCTTCAGCAGCTCGACGGATTGACCCGGCGCGATTTCTGGCGCCAGGGCTGGATCGACGGCGGGTTTGACCGCAGGCGTGACGGTCACTTTCACGGCATTCGATTTTTTGCGGGGTACGTTCATTGTTTTGCGGCGCTTGGCGCAGGCCCCACATCGAGTGCCTGCCAACCGGCCAGCCCCAGTTTTTCGAGCGTCTGCATGTTGTGTTCAAAAATGGCTTCTGCCTCGGGAAACGCTTCGACTGCCCGCTCGACGCTCGCCTCGCGCAACAAGTGCAGCGTAGGGTACGGGGCGCGGTTGGTGTAGTTGGTGATGTCGTCGGCAGCAGTGCCGCCAAACTGAAACTGCGGGTGAAAGCTTGCGATTTGCACGATGCCCTCCAGGCCCTTGTCGGCGAGCAGGTTGTCGGCTTCGGCCAGAAAATCGTTGAAATCGAGAAACTCCGCAAACAGCTCAGGCAGCATCAGCATGGTGGTATCGCGCTGGGTGGGGTCGGTGCCCATGAGCGCGTCCAGTTCATCCGCCAGGGCTTCGCGCACGCCTTCGGCGCTGGCAGCGTGGCTCACCCCGTAGTGCACCTGACCTTTCACATGAACCGCCTTGGCGAAGGGGCAGAGATTCAGTCCGATCACCGCGCGTTCG
>JAOPVO010000131.1 GCA_025966155.1 Pseudonocardiales bacterium | reverse complement strand
CTCATGACCACGATCGACGAGCGCAACCCCGAGCTCGAGGGCATCGGGCGCTACGACTTCGGCTGGAGCGACTCCGACGTCGCCGGTGCGACCGCAAAGCGCGGTCTGAGCGAGGAGGTCGTCCGCGACATCTCCGCGAAGAAGAGCGAGCCGCAGTGGATGCTCGACCTGCGCCTGAAGGGCCTCAAGCTCTTCCACCGCAAGCCCATGCCCACGTGGGGCTCGGACCTGTCGACGATCGACTTCGACAACATCAAGTACTTCGTCCGGTCCAGCGAGAAGCAGGCCGCGACCTGGGACGACCTCCCCGAGGACATCAAGAACACCTACGACAAGCTCGGCATCCCGGAGGCGGAGAAGCAGCGCCTCGTCTCGGGCGTCGCCGCGCAGTACGAGTCCGAGGTCGTCTACCACTCGATCCGCGAGGACCTCGAGGCCCAGGGCGTCCTGTTCCTCGACACCGACACGGCGCTGAAGGAGCAGCCGGAGCTCTTCAAGGAGTACTTCGGCACCGTCATCCCCGTCGGCGACAACAAGTTCTCCGCGCTCAACACCTCGGTGTGGTCCGGCGGCTCGTTCATCTACGTCCCGAAGGGTGTCCACGTCGACATCCCGCTGCAGGCCTACTTCCGGATCAACACCGAGAACATGGGCCAGTTCGAGCGGACGCTGATCATCGTCGACGAGGACGCCTACGTGCACTACGTCGAGGGCTGCACCGCGCCGATCTACAGCTCGGATTCCCTGCACTCCGCCGTGGTGGAGATCATCGTGAAGAAGGGCGGCCGCTGCCGCTACACGACCATCCAGAACTGGTCGAACAACGTCTACAACCTGGTGACCAAGCGCGCCGTCGCCCAGGAGGGCGCGACCATGGAGTGGGTCGACGGCAACATCGGCTCCAAGGTCACCATGAAGTACCCGGCCGTCTGGATGACCGGCCCGCACGCCAAGGGCGAGGTCATGTCGATCGCGTTCGCCGGCGAGGGCCAGCACCAGGACGCCGGGGCCAAGATGGTCCACGCGGCGCCGTACACGTCCTCGACGATCATCTCCAAGTCCGTCGCCCGCGGCGGTGGCCGCACCTCCTACCGCGGCCTGGTCCAGGTCGAGCCCGGCGCGCACCACAGCGCCTCGACCGTCAAGTGCGACGCCCTGATGGTCGACACGATCAGCCGCTCGGACACCTATCCCTACGTCGATGTCCGCGAGGACGACGTGTCGATGGCCCACGAGGCCACGGTGTCGAAGGTCAGCGCCGACCAGCTGTTCTACCTGATGAGCCGCGGCCTGACCGAGGACGAGGCCATGGCCATGGTCGTGCGCGGGTTCGTCGAGCCCATCGCCCGTGAGCTGCCTATGGAATACGCACTCGAGCTCAACCGTTTGATCGAATTGCAGATGGAGGGCGCAGTCGGCTGATTGCCGTCTCGCTTCCCCCAGCACGACGGCTCCACCAGAACGGCGCGCCGATCGGGCGCGCCTCGATGCGAAAGACAGCGACCAGACACTGATGACCGACTCTCTCACCGTGATCGACGACACCCGGGCCACCGCCGGCGGCCCGCTGACGAGCCGTCCGCACAGCCATGGGCTCGTGCCGACCGGCTCGCCGGCGGAGCGCTTCATGTCCCGTACCCCCGACGACTTCGAGGAGCCCTCGGTCCGCGTCGAGGACTGGAAGTTCGCGCCGCTGCGCACGCTGCGCCCGCTGCTGGCCGGCACCCCCAGCGACGCGCAGCTGCGGCTCGACAGCACGGTGCCCGCAGGCGTCGAGCTGCTGACCGTCGCCGCGGATGACGCGGTCGTGCAGTCCGTGCCGCAGCCGACCGATCGTCTCGGCGCACTGGCGTGGGATCTCTCCGGCGACGCACTGGTCGTCCGAGTGCCCGACGGCCTCGAGGTCGCCGAGCCGATCCTGCTCGAGCTGGCCGGCGACGACACCAACCCGTTGGTGTGGAACAAGATCGTGATCGACCTGGGCGTCCGGTCGCGGGCCACCGTGATCATCGAGTACACCGGCCTGGCCAAGTACGCCGCAGTCACGTCGGCCCTGGTCGGCGACGGTGCGAGCCTTGATCTGGTGCAGATCCAGAACTGGGACACCGGCTCGCTGCACAACGACCACGTCGGCGCGCGCCTCGGCGCGGGCTCGAGCTACCGCCACGTCAGCATCAGCCTCGGCGGAACCGTGGCCCGCCTGACGCCGACCGTGGCGTTCGCCGGGCCGGGCGCCAAGGCCGAGCTCGTCGGGCTGGCCTTCGCCGGCCCCGGCCAGTACCAGGAGGCGCGCCTCTACGTCGATCACAGCGTGCCCGACTGCCAGAGCAACGTGCTCTACAAGACCGCGCTCGAGGGCGACACGTCGCGCACGGCGTGGGTCGGCGATGTCCGGATCCGCCCGGCCGCCACCGGCACACAGACGTACGAGCTGAACCGCAACCTGCTGCTGGCCGATGGGGCGCGGGCCGACTCGGTCCCGAACCTGGAGATCGAGACCGGCGAGATCGTCAGCGCCGGGCACGCCAGCGCGACCGGCCGCTTCGATGACCTTCAGCTGTTCTACCTACAGTCCCGCGGCATCCCCGAGGTCGAGGCCCGGAAGCTGGTGGTGCGCGGCTTCTTCGTCGAGGTGCTCAACCACATCGCCCTGACGTCGCTGCGCGAGCGGCTGCTGCGCGACGTCGAGACGCGGCTCGGGGCGTCATGACCGCAGTGCAGGTCTGCGCTGTGTCCGACCTCCGGGAGTACGTCCCGCTGCGCGTCGAGCTGGAGCGCATCGATGTCGCGGTCGTCCGGGTGGGCGCGGAGGTCTTCGCGATAGAGGATGTCTGCTCGCACGCCGATGTCCCGCTCTCCGACGGCGACGTCGAGATCGAGGACGGCGTCTGCACGATCGAATGCGCCCTGCACGGGTCGCGCTTCGACCTCACCACCGGCAAGCCCACCGGGCCGCCCGCCTCCATGGCGGTTCCGGTCTATCCCGTCGAGATCATCGACGACATCGTCTATCTGAAACTGGAGAACGGCTGATATGGCCACCGACAGCAGCGCTACCGAGACCCCCTACCCGAGCACCCCGAGCCACACCCTCGAGGTCCGCGACCTGCACGTGGCCGTCGACGGCACGCCGATCCTCAAGGGCGTCAACCTGAAGGTCTCCTCGGGCCAGACGCACGCCATCATGGGCCCGAACGGGTCGGGCAAGTCGACGCTGGCGTACTCCATCGCCGGCCACCCGAAATACACCGTGACCAGCGGCGAGGTGCTGCTCGACGGCGTCGACGTGCTGGGCCTGACCGTCGACGCGCGGGCGCGCGCAGGTCTCTTCCTTGAAATGCAGTACCCGGTCGAGGTGCCCGGCGTCTCGGTCTCCAACTTCCTGCGCACCGCGGCAACCGCGGTCCGCGGCGAGGCCCCCAAGCTGCGCGACTGGGCCCGCGAGGTCTCCGGCGCGATGGTCGACCTCGAGATGGACCCGGCGTTCGCCGGGCGCAACGTCAACGAGGGCTTCTCCGGCGGGGAGAAGAAGCGCCACGAGATCCTGCAGATGGCGCTGCTTCGCCCGAAGATCGCCATCCTCGACGAGACCGACTCCGGCCTGGACGTCGACGCCCTGCGCGTGGTCAGCGCCGGGGTGAACCAGGTCCGCGCCACCGGTGTCGGCACGCTGCTGATCACGCACTACACGCGGATCCTGCGCTACATCGAGCCCGACTTCGTCCACGTCTTCTTCGACGGGCGCATCGTGGAGTCCGGCGGCAAGGAGCTGGCGACCATCCTCGAGGACGAGGGCTACGCCCGTTTCGGCAGCGCGGAGCCGGCGTCGGTCTGATCGACCGCCAGCTATCCATTTGTGGGACTTACTAGGCAGACAGGGAGGTGACCAGATGACGAGCAGCGCATTCGATGTCGAGGCAATCCGCAAGGACTTCCCGATCCTCACCCGCGAGGTGCATGGGCGTCCGCTGGTCTACCTCGATAGCGCCAACACCTCGCACAAGCCCCGTGCGGTGCTCGACGCCATCGAGGATTTCTACGCGGCGCACAACTCCAACGTGGCCCGCGCGGTTCACACGCTCGGGTCCGAGGCCACGACGCTGTTCGAGGCGTCGCGCGACAAGGTCGCGGCTTTCATCAACGCCGCGTCGCGCGAGGAGATCGTTTTCACCAAGAACTCCTCGGAGGCGCTCAACCTCATCGCGTACTCGATCTCCAACGCGACGACGACGCCGGGCGCGGAGCGGTTCCGGATCGGCCCCGGCGACGAGATCGTCGTGACCGAGATGGAGCACCATTCCAATCTCGTGCCGTGGCAGCTCCTGGCACAGCGCACCGGCGCGACCTTCCGCTGGCTGCCCATCGACGACGACGGCCGGCTGGTCGAGTCCTCGATCGATGAGATCATCAACGAGCGCACGAAGATCGTCTCCTTCGTTCACCAGTCCAACGCGCTCGGAACGGTCAACCCGGTGGCGCGGCTGGTCGAGCGGGCCCATGCGGTCGGCGCGCTGGTTGTGCTGGACGCCTCGCAGTCGGTGCCCCATATGCCGGTCGACGTGCAGGCACTGGGCATTGACCTGATGGCCTTCACCGGTCACAAGATGTACGGCCCGACCGGCGTCGGCGTGCTCTGGGGCCGCTACGACCTCCTGGCTGAGATGCCGCCCTTCCTGGCGGGCGGGGAGATGATCGAGACGGTCGACATGGCCGGTACCACGTACGCCCTGCCGCCGCACCGCTTCGAGGCCGGCACGCCGATGATCGCCGAGGCCATCGGGCTGGGCGCGGCGGTCGACTACCTGACGGCTATCGGCATGGACGCCGTCCACGACCACGAGCAGGCGCTCACCGCATACGCGCTCGAGGCCATGGCAACGGTGCCGGGCCTGCGGATCATCGGGCCGGACCAGCCGGTGGACCGTGGCGCGACCATTTCCTTCGCGCTCAAGGGCGTCCACCCGCACGACGTCAGCCAATTGCTGGACGAGCAGGGCATCGCGGTGCGCGCGGGCCATCACTGCGCCCGCCCGGTCTGCGTCCGCTACGGCATCGCGGCCACGACGCGGGCCTCGTTCGGGATCTACACCACCACCGCCGAGATCGATGCACTGGTCGCCGGCGTCGCCCGTGTATCGGAGGTGTTCGCGTGAGCGGACTGTCGATGGAATCGATGTACCAGGAGATCATCCTGGATCACTACAAGCACCCGCATCACCGCGTTCTGCTCGAGGACTTCGACGCCGAGGTCCATCACGTCAACCCGACGTGCGGCGACGAGGTCACCTTGCGGGTGCAGGTGCGCGATGGCGCGATCGCGGCGCTCGGGTGGCAGGGCGAGGGCTGCTCGATCAGCCAGGCCTCGACATCGGTCATGAGCGATCTGGTCGTGGGCAAGGACATCGCCTCGGCGCTGGCGCTCCAGGAGCTGTTCCTGGGGCTGATGCAGTCCAAGGGCTCGGCCCACCTGGGCGACGAGGATGCCGACGCCTTGGAGGACGCCGTGGCGTTCGAGGGCGTCGCGAAGTACCCGGCTCGCGTCAAATGCGCGCTGCTGGGCTGGATGGCCATGAAGGGCGCTGTCGCCCAGACCGAAGGAGCACGGCCATGACTGCCGACACCAGCACCACCGAGACCACTGCCCCCCAGACCACTGCCCCGCCCACGGTCGAGACCTCGGCCACCGGGGCTATCGCGATGCCGGCCACGCCGCCGAGCCGCGATGACATCGACGAGGCCATGCGCGATGTGGTCGACCCTGAGCTTGGCATCAATGTCGTCGACCTCGGCCTCGTGTACGACGTCACCGTGCACGACGACGGCGCAATAACGCTGGACATGACGCTGACGTCGGCGGCCTGCCCGCTGACCGATGTCATCGAGGATCAGGCGCAGGCCGCGCTCACCGGCGGACCGCGCCCGCTGGCCACCTCCCTGGCCATCAACTGGGTCTGGATGCCGCCGTGGGGCCCGGACAAGATCACCGACGACGGACGCGACCAGCTGCGGGCGCTCGGCTTCAACGTCTAGTCGCGCCATGCCCGACCTGGTGCTCGGCCCGCTGCTGCGCTACGCCGACGACACGACCGCGTGCGTCTGGGTGGAGACGTCGGCGCCGGCGGAGGTCACGGTCCACGGCCGGAGCAGCCGGACCTTCGAGGTCGAGGGGCACCACTTCGGCTACGTCGTCGTCGAGGACCTCGAGCCCGGCATGGACGAGCCGTACGAGGTGCGGTTGAACGACCGGGTCGTCTGGCCCGAGCCGGACGACCCCCGCCCGGCGCCGCG